>CAMBFY010000014.1 GCA_945865415.1 Sphingobacterium thalpophilum | reverse complement strand
GACAAGGTAGCCTGCCTGAAAAATGGAGCTTCACCAATTCCAATGGAGCTTACAAAGCCCGGAGCTTTACTCATTATTACGGCTACAGGTTCAACATTGGACCAGAACTGTGTCAATTTACTGAACCTGATGGTAGCTCTTGTTAGAACAGCTACTGGTCCGGTATAGTTTGATTCATATTTATTCATTTTAAATGGGTCTTTACCATCCCATTTACCGTGACTGCCTAAAGGAACACCCAGAAGGACCCATTGCTCGGTAGTAAATTTTTTCCACCACCACGCAATAAATGAATTTTGTTGAAATTTTTTTAAATCTTCTTCTGATTTCCAAACTGTCATTAATGCCCATTGTTGCCAGTCGGGTGTCAGGTCAAATGAACCATTCTTGCCACATCCCATCAATTTCCAAAAGGCGCAGGCTTTGTTTAAAGAAAGTGGAATACGGTGAACAGCCATGGCAAGAATTGCGAGTGGAATGAATACTGGTCTGTATCTTACGATAATAAAGGAAACTAACATAATGTATATAATGAATTCTGTTTCAGCCTCCAAAGGTAATTTATCTAGATGTATTCTTCTTGCGTATTTTCAACAAGCTTGAAATTCACCTTAAGTATTAGCTAAAATTTAAAGTATATACCCGATCTATGAGTTTAATTCTCAATTCCTTCTGATTTTGATTTTTTATTAATGCAAAGTGAGCATCAATGAATTTTGAATGGTAAATTTGCCCGATGGCTGAAGATCTAAGAATTGCATTGGGAAGTAAACAGAATCAATATGATTCAATATTACCTCAGATTTCATCTTTATTAGATGGAGAGTCTGATCAGATTGCTAATATGGCCAATGTTTGCGCGGCCCTCAAAGAACAGTTTAACTTCTTTTGGGTAGGGTTTTATATGGTTAAGGGTAATGAGCTTGTCTTAGGGCCCTTCCAGGGGCCAGTTGCCTGCACCAGAATAAAGCTCGGTAAAGGAGTTTGTGGTTCTGCATGGGAACAGAAAAAAACCCTTATTGTCCCTGATGTTGACTTATTTCCTGGACATATTGCTTGCAGCAGTGCCTCAAAATCTGAAATTGTAATACCAATTATCAGAAGTGGGAAAGTGATCGGCGTTCTGGATGTTGATAGTGAAGAGTTAAATAGTTTTGATGAAACTGATGCTGATTATTTACTTCAGATTCTTGAATTTATAGAATTTCGTTCCTGAACCCAATTTACATTATTATATTTTTTACTGCATAAAATTCGTTCATAATAATTCTACCTAAACTATATAAACATGAAAACAAGATTATTGGCGATCATGAATTTAATAGCGCTTGGATTTCAGATATTGTTATCATATCTGGTTCAGGTAAAATCATTTTCAACTCAGGATGTAGGTCAGGTTTCTGCTAAATTTGATACCGTTTTTACTCCTGCCGGGATTACCTTTGCTATCTGGGGTCTCATCTATACCTCACTGTTCGCTTTTTGTTTATTCCATCTTTACAAATCATTTTCAAAAGGTTCAAGCTGTCAGGTCAATCAGGATACCCAAAATATAGGCTGGCTATTTGTTATCAACAATATCTCAACTGGGTTTTGGTTGATAGCATGGGTGAACGAACAATTACTGGTTTCTGTTGTTCTGATGATGATTCAGCTTTTCACACTGATCAGGATCAGCATCAAAGCACATATTTCTAACCCTGACCGGTCTGTTCAGACAGTGATTTTGACGCAATTTCCATTAAGTATTTATTTTGGCTGGATTTGTATCGCAAGCATCGCTAATATCAGTGCCTGGTTAAAATTTACTGGCTGGAATGGAATGGGAATTTCTGAAAGCTTTTGGGTTATAATTCTGATTGGAATAGCCACTCTTCTTTCTTTGTTCATCATTCTGGTCAGGAGAAATTTACCCTTCGGTTTTGTGATACTTTGGGCGCTCTACGGCATTGTATTGAAACGAAAGCAAGTTGATTATCAATTGTTTGAGAATGTAATTAATGCTGCCTATGGAGCTTTTGCCATCATTCTTATTGTTATGATAATCAGAATTTTTAGAAAAAATAGTACTCAAGCACCACCTCTTAATTATTAATCCTGTTGCTTTTTCTTGCATTTGATCCATGTTATATTCATCCCTTGCCTCATGGTCATCGTTTCCCGATGCTCAAATATGAACTGATACCTGAACAGCTTTTACATGAAGGATTGATTAATTTTGACTCATTCTTTTCACCTGGAAAGCTCGATGAAGATATAATTCTCAAGACACATGAACAGAACTATTGGGAAAGACTTCGGGATTTGAGGCTAAGTGATGCTGAAATCCGCAGGGCAGGGTTTCCATTAACTGCGAGTTTAATTGAAAGAGAAATCAGGATTGCCCGTGGTACCATTGATGGGAGTATTTATGCCTTAGAGCATGGGATTGCATTTAACATTGCAGGAGGTACCCATCATGCCGGTACTGACTGGGCCGAAGGCTTTTGTCTGTTAAATGATCAGGCGATTGCAGCTAATTACTTATTAAACAATTTTTTAGCATCCAGAATATTAATTATTGATCTGGATGTACATCAGGGTAATGGCACTGCAGAGATATTCAAAAACGAACCAAGAGTTTTTACTTTTTCTATTCATGCAGAGAAGAATTTTCCATTCAGGAAAGAAAGGTCTGATCTTGATATTGGTTTACAAGATGGGACTTCTGATAACGAATACCTAAATCTGTTAACAAAGAACCTGAAAATCGTAATTGAGTCATTTAAGCCTGATTTTATATTCTATTTGGCAGGGGTAGATGTGCTTGCAACTGATAAACTAGGAAAATTGAACCTCTCCAGAGATGGGTGCAAACAAAGGGATCGTATGGTTTTAAGTTATTGCCGAAGTTTAAAAATACCGGTCCAGGTTAGTATGGGAGGTGGGTATTCGCCGAAAATTACGGATATCATTGAAGCTCACTGTAATACCTTCCGGGTTGCTAATGATTTATATTTTTAAATCAGTAGTAAACAAAGGGGGGCTTGCTTTGTATCTGGCTATCAAAAACACACTCCATACAATTTAAATGGCTATTTTATCTGAAATTTTGTTTTAACCGGACAACAGTGATTTTTAGCTATTTATTGCACAAATCAAGGATAGGTAAAATGCTGATTTTCAATAAATTTAGTGTACATTTACAATATGGAAAAGCAACATTTTACCCGATACAGATTTGTTGATATAAGAACAGGCGATTTAATCAGATATATGAATATCAATGATCGCCTTGAAGATCATACTGAAAGACTAAAGAAAATGCAATCTCAAATTTTTAATGAAATCAGAATTCCGGTGGCATCAATTATATACGAGCTTGCCGAACCAGCTTCTTAGAAAAATAATGGAATCTGGTAAAGAGTAGAACAGCCGAAATCAGCAAGCCTGATGTCAGGCCATACCAGATTCCATTTGCTCCCCATCCTAATACAATTCCCAGATAGTATCCTGCCGGTATACCGATTATCCAATAAGCTACGAAAGTAATCAATGTTGGTATGTTCACATCCCCAAGACCCCTTAGTATTCCTAAACCCACAATCTGTGTTCCATCAAATAACTGAAAAAATGCTGCAATTATAAGTAACTGTGCAGCAATACTTATTACTGCTTTATCTGAAGTATAAATCAATGGCAAATATTCATTAAGCCCGGCAAATAGTAGTGCTGCTATAGCCATAAATATCAATACAATATGGTAGCTTGATATGGCCGAAAGTCGGAGATTGAGAAAGTCTTCTTTTCCGAAATTATTACCCGACTTTATTGTTGCAGCGGCAGAAATACCACTTGCCATCATATAAGTAATTGCAGCCAGATTTATTGCAACCAGATGCGCAGCTTGTTCAATAGCTCCAATACTTCCAATTAAAATTGCAGAAACACTGAATGCACTTACTTCAAATGTATATTGAAGCGCAACAGGAGTACCAATCCTTAAAATTTTTAAGGATCTGAACTTATCAACAGATTTGTAAGTAAAGGATTTAAGATAATCTTTAAAATATTTTGATTTCAGTACATAAATGCACATCACTATTGCCATGATTATCCTGTCAATTAGGGTACTCCAGCCAACGCCACGTACTCCCATGGGTTCAATTCCAAATAATCCCTTAACAAAAATGATTCCCAAACATACATTTATAAGATTCCCCCACAAGGAAATCATCATTGCCTGTTTTGTAAATCCTAAACCCTCGGCAAATTGTTTAAATGTCATGAATATCATCAATGGAATAATAGAGAAACCCAATAAACCAAGATATGGCTTTGCTTGAACAACAACTTCAGGATCCTGATCCATTCTATCAATAAAAAATAATGAACCGTAATAGATAAGCAGGTAGAGGAATATTCCAATTATTGCATTAATCAATAAGCTATTAACCAGTAGTTTACCACACTCTTCATTATTGTTTCTTCCACTTTCCTGGGCGATTAATGGAGTTAAGCCATATGATATGCCTAAACCTATAACCAAAGCAACAATAAAAATACTATTGACCAGTGATACTGCTGCCAAAGGAATAGTACCCGCAAAATGGCCTACAATAACACTGTCAGCAGTATGAACAAGCGTATGACCAAGTTGTGAAATAACAACCGGTATCGCGAGTGTCAGCGTGCTTTTATAATGAGATCTGTATTTAGAGTAAATTCGTTTCAATATGCAATAGTTGATATTTAAGTATTTGTATAATAGTAGTTTATACTATTCTATATTAAGAAGCAGTGTAATATTCTTCTTTTTCTGTAGTATGAAGTCTGATTACTCCGGAAAGGACCAGATTAACAAGAATACGGTGGGTTCTCCGCCTTGAAAGGTTGAGCATCAGACTATATTCACGAGATGTGATACGTTCATGTGCATCCAAATATTCTAACAGTGCTTTTTCTTTAGAGGAATATTCAAGAAATACGCCTTGTTCATTATTTTCACGTTTCAGGACATCAATTACAATTTTACTAGCCAGCACACTTTTATCCTTAACACGAATATAAACCCACCATTTTTTATCTTCACCCAAAGCATAATGGGGTTTTAATTCACTCTTAATTATTTCAGCAATTAGAACTGTTTTATCATCAATATAAACTTCTTCAAATTTAGGATCGAGGGCTGGCTTACAATAAAAATGAGCTGCTCTTGTAATCATATATTTTTCTTCGTCTTCAGACTTGACGCCACTAATGGTTCCATCATCAGATACTCCAACCAAAAGTCTTCCACCTTTATTATTAGCGAATGAAACCATTGTTTTTGCGATTTTTTCGCAACTGGTTATTCTCTTTTTAAAGTCTTGTGTAACTCCTTCCCCTTCTAAAATTAGTTTCCTGATGTTCATGGTTATTAATTTTTAATACGTTAATAGGAAATAGTTTGTTGCTCACTAATGAATAAGTTTCTAATGTATATTTCATTGATAACCGTTGCACAAAGTACTCCTTCAGAATTAAAAATATTCATAGGATAGGCTTTGACGAATTTCCCTTCAATTTCAAGTGTTGTCTTAGCCTCCATGATCTGCTCTTCACTTACAGAAATTGAAAAATATAAACTTGATGCCCCCGGTTTTAAATATTTTATTTCCGCCCTTTTTAGCCATACCCGACATTTTAAACCTCTTCTTCGTAAAATTTGATCAAAAAGGAGGGCAAAAAATGGGTCGGATGCACTAAATATTGTACCTCCAAAGATTGTATGATTGTAGTTACGATTTAAAATGCTCTTTGAAATCTTAACATGAACTCCTGTAAAGCCTTTGTCAAATTTAATCACCCAGATTCTTTGAAAAAATAGAGGTGGATAAAATCGCATTGCCCATTTGAGCGTGTTTTCTGAAACAATCATCCGCACAAATATCCACAAAATGACTTGATAATAAAAAATTTCACTAAAGCTAGAATGTTAAAATTGAATAACGCACATGTTTTGGTTTTTCAATTTTGTTTGTAGATTGGTCGCTCAAATATAAGCTATGGATCAGGAAGCCCTAAATAAGAAAAATGTGAAATTAATAATCATTGTAGCTGCTTTAGGCTATTTTGTAGATATATATGATCTGATCCTTTTTTCTGTCATACGAATTAAAAGTTTAAAGGGACTAGGTGTTCCTGAAAGTGATTTACTTGATGTTGGTACGATGCTAATTAACAGCCAGATGTTTGGAATGTTAATTGGAGGAATTCTATGGGGTGTTTTGGGTGATAAGAAAGGACGATTAAGTGTTCTTTTCGGTTCAATATTATTGTATTCTGCTGCAAATCTTACAAATGGTTTCATCACAACTGTAGAGCAGTATGCTATCATTCGCTTTATTGCAGGAATAGGTCTTGCTGGCGAGCTTGGGGCTGGTATTACATTGGTAACTGAAACGATGAGCAAGGAAAATAGAGGGTACGGAACAATGATTGTAGCAGGTGTCGGACTCATGGGGGCAGTTGCGGCTGCAATAGTTGGAGAAAATTATGCATGGGAAACGTCTTATATTATAGGTGGAATCATGGGTTTACTCTTGCTTGGAATGCGAGTAGGTTTGGCAGAATCCGGGATGTTTAAAAATTTAAAAAATGATGGAGTGAGCAGAGGAAATATTTTCATGCTCTTTAGTGATGGTAAACGATTCAAAAAGTATTTGAGTTGTATATTGATTGGAATTCCTCTTTGGTTTGTGGTTGGAGTACTGGTCACATTTTCTCCGGAATTCGGCAAAGAATTAAACGCAACAGAACCACTTTCTGCAGGAACCGGCATTATGTACTGCTATATAGGAATTGCTATTGGTGACATAGTTGCTGGATTTTTGAGCCAGATGTGGCGCTCAAGAAAAAAAGTTATGCTTTTATTCCTTTTACTTACCGGTGTTAGCATTGTGGTTTATTTAAACGCAGATGGAATGAATTCGCAAGAGTTTATATGGCTTGTTTTGTTCCTTGGTTTTGCATCAGGATATTGGGCAACCTTTGTTACCATTGCTTCAGAGCAATTTGGAACAAATCTTAGAGCTACTGTAACTACCACAGTTCCAAATTTTGTAAGAGGATCATTGGTTCTTGCAACTCTTTCATTTACAACTCTAAAAGCCAGTTTGGGTATTATTAACAGTGCATTAGTTGTAGGTTTTGTTTCCTTAGCTATTGCATTATTTGCATTGTATCAATTGAAGGAAACTTTTGGTAAGGATCTTGATTATCTCGAAATAAGTTGATAATGGATGATGTTGCTCGTGAATTGCTGAGCCGCTCTTGAAAAAAATACTCATTTTTGAACTATGATTAGTAAAGAGAAGATAGCCGAAGCATATAAAATTATTCAGGATGAAATCTGTACGGGTCTTGAATTAGCTGACGGATCAGCAACCTTTCAGGAGGAATTATGGGAAAGGGAGGGAGGTGGAGGTGGCCGGACATGTGTTATTCAAAATGGAAACATCATTGAGAAAGGGGGAGTTAATTTTTCTTCTGTTTATGGTAAACTTCCAGATAATATAAAGAAGGCTTTTGGAGTGACTGAGGATGATTTTTTTGCTACTGGTGTATCAATTGTTATCCATCCCAATCATCCCTGGGTACCGATTATTCACATGAACATCAGGTATTTTGAGATGAGTACCGTATCAGGAAAGGATATGA
Source organism: Sphingobacterium thalpophilum (assembly GCA_945865415.1). GTDB lineage: Bacteria > Bacteroidota > Bacteroidia > Sphingobacteriales > Sphingobacteriaceae > Daejeonella > Daejeonella thalpophilum_A. The sequence goes on along the minus strand of CAMBFY010000014.1, from coordinate 15,480 downwards.
AATGGTTTGGTGGTGGTATTGACCTAACTCCGCATTATGTAATCGAAGAAGATGCTCAATTTTTTCATTCCAAATTAAAGGAAACCTGCGACCGTTTTCAGATAGGATTTTACAGCAAGTTTAAAAAATGGGCGGATGATTATTTCTTTATTAAACACCGGAACGAAACAAGAGGAGTAGGCGGGATATTCTATGATCGCTTAAGCCCAGAATCAACCAGCCTTGAATGGGATGATATTTTTGAATTTTCTAAGGCAGTAGGCAGAACCTTCCTGCCCACCTACACCGAACTCATTCAAAAAAACAGAAATAAAATATTTACTGAAGAAAATAAGCTTTGGCAGTACCAGCGCCGCAGCAGATACGTAGAATTCAATCTGGTTTATGATGCAGGAACTAAATTCGGACTCGAAACTAATGGAAGAATTGAATCAATTTTGATGAGTATGCCGCCACAGGCAAATTGGGTTTATGATTTCATCGCCGCACCCGGATCTCAGGAAGAAAAAACTATTCAACTTCTAAAAAAAGAAATTGATTGGATATCCTGATCATTTGGTATCATGAAATACTTACTTCATTTTTTCTCATTTTTATACTGCTTGATTATTTTTTCATCCTGTAGCAATAGTCCTTTTAAGGGAACATGGCAGTAGGATGGAGGAATTTACAATGGTAAATCCCAAAAAGCTTCTCTTGAATTTCAGATGCAAAGAATTTATTCTGCAAATGGCTATGAAGCATATTTGCTTGAGAGCAATAATCCTCCTAACTTATACAATTCAGGAACGTATGAAATTAAGGGAGATAGCGTGTTTATTACCAGTAAGTTTAGCAGTCGACCATCGCAAAATACAGCTGTTACTATTGCCTATAAATTTGCTTTTGATCAAAATAAACTTATGTGAATGGAATCTTACCCAATGGAATGATAATTGAAGAATATTGGAAACGGGTCAAATAGTACTTTGAAAATATTCTAAATCTTAGTTACATGTAATTGTAAAATTGCTATTCACATTTTCTTGGTTTAAATTTTTTGGGATAAATTTAAACAATGAATTTATTTTCTATTCTTCAGCTTGTGGTGTTAAAGAAGCATATAAAAAGGTAATCAATCCAGTGATGAATAGGATTGGATCGATGTGGGCTAGCGACCGGATAACTTCTGTGAGTGAACACTTTATGAGTAATATTTTTTATCAAAAGTTATCGCTTGCTATTGATCCATTGGATTTACCAAGTCCATATAAGGAAACCCGGTTACTTTTACTGCCTGAAAATGAGTTTCATGAACTACCTTTGTTGTATGTTAGTTTTTTAATTGGACTTTCGGGTCGCAAGGTTATTTATTTAGGTAGTAACGTTCTATTAAAATCATTGAAATCAGTTGTACAGGAAACTAAACCCAACCATATTTTGATATTTTTTGTCCACCTTGATCTTCCTGAGCAGATTCAGAAAGACATTGACAGTATAAATAAGTACTTTTTAGAAAATCGAATTTATTTGGGAGGTAACCATAAATTAATAAAAAGTATTCAAAATGCGGAATTTTTGGATTCAGTATCAGATATCGAAGGTACACTTTGGCTGAATGAATATTCACAAACTAAATCAATTGAATAATGTCTAAAATTATTGTTATAGGCTCAGGATTTTCTGGTTTAAGTACCGCTTCCTATTTGGCTGCCGCCGGTCATGAAGTGCATGTCTATGAAAAAAATTCACTTCCGGGTGGACGTGCGAGACAGTTAAAGGATAAGGGCTATGTATTTGACATGGGTCCCAGCTGGTACTGGATGCCAGATGTATTTGAAAGATTTTTCTCTGATTTTGGATACAAAGTATCGGATTTTTATAGTTTAAAGCTTCTTAAACCATCTTTTGATATCGTTTTCCCGGAATCTGAGGTTATGAGTGTGCCTGAAAATTATCATGAGCTTTGTCAGCTTTTCGAATCCATTGAAAATGGAAGTTCGTCAAAGCTTGAAAAATTTATGACTGAAGCGCAATTTAAATATGAAACTGGTATGAGTAATCTGGTTTACAAGCCTGGCTTATCTTTAACTGAGTTTGCAGATCTGGATCTGATTAAAGGCGCTTTTCGATTGCAGGTTTTCAGTTCATTTAGAAAACACGTTAGAAAATTCTTTAATAATCCAAAGCTTATTGCTTTAATGGAATTTCCTGTATTATTTTTAGGTGCAATGCCACAAGATACCCCGGCACTTTATAGTTTGATGAATTATGCAGGACTTAAGCTGGGAACATGGTACCCTGATGGAGGTTTTGGTAAGGTTATTGATGGATTTTTAGAGGTTGCAAAACGAAATGGTGCAAGTATTCATTTTGATTCGCCTATAGAAAAGATACTAGTTGAAAATAATAAGGCAACAGGAGTAATGGTAAATGGTGTCAAGATAAATTGTGATGCTGTTATTGCCTCAGCTGATTACCATCATGTTGAAAGTAAGTTATTGGAAGACAAATACAGAAATTACAAAGAAAGCTATTGGAAAAGCAAGGTTTTCGCTCCATCATGTCTGATATTTTATCTGGGATTAAACAAAAAAATTAAAAATATTAATCATCATACTTTATTTTTCGACGAGAGTATTGAACAGCACGCAATCGAAATTTACAAAAAACCCGACTGGCCTGAAAAACCACTATTTTATGTATGTTGTCCTTCAAAATCAGATGATACAATTGCACCAGAAGGACATGAGAATTTATTTCTACTAATGCCTCTTGCTCCTGGATTAACAGATACTGATGAGCTTCGTGAGAAATATTTTAACATCATGATCAATAGATTAAATAAGCATCTTCAACAAGATCTAAGTGCAGCGATTGATTACAAAAAATCGTATTGTACCAGCGATTTTATTAATGATTACCACGCTTATAAGGGAAATGGATATGGACTAGCGAATACTTTATTGCAAACTGCCAATCTAAAACCAAGTATCAAAAACAAGATTATAAATAACTTATTTTACACCGGACAACTTACTGTTCCAGGGCCCGGTGTACCTCCATCAATTGTTTCTGGCAAAGTGGCTGCCGGACAGTTGATTAAACATTTAAATCGTACCTAGATGAAAGTTCTATTTGATAACCTTTCTGTTGAAATCAGTAAAATTACAACCAAAGCTTATAGTACAAGCTTTTCAATGGGAATCTATTCTCTTCATCATGGCCTGAGGAACGATATCTATTCGATCTATGGATTTGTGCGCCTTGCCGATGAAATTGTTGACAGTTTTGAAGGGTTTGACAAGAAAATTTTGTTGTCAAAATTTAAAGCAGAAACTTACGAGGCAATTGAAAATCGAATTTCATTAAATCCAATTCTTAATTCCTTTCAACAATCTGTAAACCGGAATAATATAGGGCTAGACCTTGTTGAAACATTTTTGAAAAGTATGGAAATGGATCTTGAAAAAATTGATTATACCCTTGAAAAATATGAACAATATATTTTGGGATCAGCTGAAGTTGTAGGCTTAATGTGCCTTCATGTATTTACAGGCGGTGATCTGACTGAATTTTACAAGCTAAAACCTTATGCAATGAAACTTGGCTCTGCATTTCAAAAAGTAAATTTTCTTAGAGACATCAAAGATGATCATTTGGTTTTAGGAAGGACTTATTTCCCGGATGTAGATATTTCTGAGTTTACATCTGAAGCAAAAGAACAAATCGAAAAGGATATCGAAAAAGATTTTGTAATGGCTTTAGAAGGAATAAAATTACTCCCGAGTACATCAAGAGGTGGGGTATATCTAGCTTATACGTACTATAAAGCACTATTCAATAAGATTAAAAAACTTCCACCAAATAAAATATTAACTGAAAGAGTTAGAATTAACAACGGGAAAAAGTTTGGAATTATGGTGAATTGCATGATACAAACCAGATTAAATTTGGTATGAAAACCTTGATTCTCTGTTTTATTTGGGTTCAAAGTATAGCTTGTTATGCATCAAAAGAAGATGTAGAAAACATCAGAATGTTATTTCACAAAGCGCAATCTTCAGAAAAAGCATGTCTTGAACTGATTGATCGTTTGGAACCTTACAATGAATCAAATAATGTACTTTTCATGGGATATAGAGCTTGCGCTGTAATGCTGATGGCTAAACATGTATTCAATCCATTTGGTAAATTATCTTACTTTAAAAAAGGTAAGGAAATGCTCGAAAGAGCTATTAAGTCAGATTTGGATAATGTTGAGTTGAGATTTTTGAGGTATACAATTCAAACAAATGTTCCTTTTTTTCTCAATTACAACCAATACAAGGAAATTGACAGGCTTTTTTTGGTTAATTCCCTTATCAATTTGCATGATGAAAAACTAAAGAGAATAATTACATCATATTTAAAAACGAATTAAGCAGGCTGATGAATAATAGTAGTTTTGAAGGTGCAAACGACTTAATTATACTTGTGAATGAACAGGATGAGCAAGTTGGAATCCAAGACAAGTTTTCTGTTCATCAACTAGGATTACTTCACAGGGCATTCTCTGTATTTGTTTTTAGCTCTAGAAATGAGCTTTTACTTCAACAAAGAGCTGATGATAAGTATCATTCACCAGGCCTTTGGTCTAATACTTGTTGCAGTCACCCAATACCGGAAGAGAAGACTATCGATGCCTGTCATCGTAGGTTAATGGAAGAGATGAGTCTTAGATGTGACCTCAGGCATGTTTTTAGCTTCATCTATAGATGTAATTTTTCTAATGGATTAATTGAGAATGAATTTGATCATGTATATGTGGGATACAGTGATGATTTTCCTATATTGAATAAATGCGAAGCTAAGGACTGGAAGTATATAAGTATGAACGATTTGGAAAGAGAAATTCAATTACACCCTAACAATTTTACAGAATGGCTTAAAATTTGTTTACCAAGACTTATCGAACACACTAAATCTTATCAAATAAACTAATGATCTATCATTTAAGAACGGAACACCTTCTGCCTGTAAGTATTGAAACAGCATGGCAATTTTTTTCATCTGCAAATAATCTGGCACTGATAACTCCACCTGAAATGGACTTTAAGATCTTAACTAAGCTGGAAGATAAAGAAATTTATGAAGGTTTATTGATAGATTATATAGTTAAGCCGGTATTCGGTATCCCATTGAATTGGCAAACTGAGATATTTAAAGTGGATAAGCCTCATAGTTTTGCAGACAGACAACTGAAAGGACCTTATAAAATTTGGGAACATACTCACACTTTTATCCAAAAAGAAAATGGAACCCTTATGATTGATGAAGTAAAATACAAAATTCCCCTAGGTATTTTAGGTCAGTTGGCTCATGCCATTTTTGTAAAGGAAAAAGTTGCAGAGATTTTCAAATTTCGTGAAAAGGCTTTAGAAAAGATTTTCGGGTCTGTTTGATAAAACTATTTTAACTATTTAGTTATAGGAAAATTTTAAATTGACTTAATTCCATGAAGAAATCTGATTCCACACCAAATAAAAATATACTGATTACAGGGGCAAGCGGCTTGATTGGTACAAGACTAATTAAAAATCTTTTAGAAAAGGGACATAAGGTATCAGTACTTTCTAGACAGTCTTCAGGTTTTAAGGATATATCAATATTTAATTGGGATGTTGAAAGGCAATTAATTGATTTAAATGCCTTTGACGGAATAGACACCATTATACATTTAGCAGGAGCAGGGATCGCAGATAAACGTTGGACTAAACAGCGAAAACTGGAAATTGTTAATAGCAGAGTTAAATCTACCCAATTGCTATACAACACAATTGAAGCAATTAATGCACCAATCAAAACATTGATATCTGCTTCAGCAGTAGGTTTTTATGGCAATAGAAATGATGAGATACTTTATGAGAACAGTGTAGCTGGAACCGGATTTTTAGCAGATTGTTGCAGGCAGTGGGAAGAAGCCGTTGATCAGGGATTACAATCAGGAATAAGAGTGGTCAAATTGAGGATCGGAATGGTGCTATCGAAAGAGGGAGGAGCATTATCCGAATTGGCAAGGCCAGTGAGTTTTTTTGTAGGAGCTCCATTAGGATCCGGAAAGCAATGGATACCCTGGATTCATCTCACAGATTTAGTATCAATTATGGAGAAAGCGATTGATAATACTGATTATTCAGGAACATTTAATGCGAGTACACCATTTCCTGTCACAAATTACGAGTTTACCAAAATATTAGCAAGGAAACTTTTTCGGCCAGTTTGGCCTGTGAGTGTTCCGGAATTTATGCTGAAAACTATGCTCGGAGAAATGAGCTCAGTTATTTTAAACAGTACTAGAACTTCTCCTCAGAAGCTGATGGAAATGGGATTTAGCTTTCGTTATCAGGGGCTTGATGCTGCCTTGTCAGAAATTTATTCTCACTAATTTCTTTTAAATAATGAAGAAGGAAATCAGTGTTTGTTGGCTAAGAAGGGATTTAAGGTTAAATGATCATGCAGCATTATATCATGCATTGATGAGTAATTATCCCGTTTTACTGATTTTTGTTTTTGATCCGGGAATTTTAGATAAGCTATCAGATAAGGAAGATAAAAGAATTGCTTTTATCATTCAACAACTTAAAAAAATCAATGCTGAGTTGAATAATTTTGATTCGAACCTGATTGTTTTACATGAACAGCCTATTCCAGCTTTTGAAAAGTTAAAATCTGAATTTACCATTAAAGAAGTATATACTAATCATGATTACGAACCTTATGCTTTAATTCGTGATTTAAAAGTAGCTGAATATTTATCACAAGAAGGGATTCCCTTCAATACATTCAAAGATCAGGTAATTTTCGAAAAAGCGGAAATTATGAAGTCTGATGGCACACCTTACACAGTATTTACTCCATACGCTCGACGATGGAAAGAGCACTTTTCTAAATTGCAACTACCGGAATATCCTTCTGAGAGATATTTATCAAATTGCATTCGGATTAAATCTCAGACAATCCCTGAAGCTGAAGATATTGGTTTTATAAATCCGGAATTAAAATTACCCACAATAAATATTGAAGAGGAAACCATACGAAATTATCACCTTACAAGAAATTTGCCCTCAGTAAATGGTACAAGTCATATCAGTGCTCATTTGCGATTTGGTACGATCAGTGTTCGTTATCTGGTAAAACTCGCAATTAAATGGAATGAACAATGGTTAAATGAGTTGATCTGGAGAGAATTCTTTATGATGATTCTTTATAACCACCCTCATGTTGTGACTAACAGTTTCAAGAAAAAATATGATCAGATCGAATGGAGGAATAATGAAATTGAATTTCAGGCATGGTGTTCCGGGCAAACAGGATACCCGATTGTTGATGCCGGTATGCGACAGTTGAATGAAACAGGTTTTATGCATAACCGGATCAGAATGGTTGTTGCAAGCTTTTTATGCAAACATTTATTGATTGATTGGAGATGGGGAGAAGCTTATTTTGCTCAAAAACTACTTGATTATGAACTTTCTTCTAATAATGGTAACTGGCAATGGGCATCAGGTAGCGGATGTGACTCTGCACCATATTTTAGAATCTTCAATCCTACTGCTCAGACTCTGAAATTTGATCCTAAACTCACTTATATTAAGACATGGATCAATGATTTCAAAGTAGATTATCTTACGCCGATTGTGCAACATGAATTTGCAAGAAAACGTGCATTGGAGACCTATAAAAATGCACTAAACAAATAAATTGCTAAACAGTATTTTTAAACTTTCGATTTTCTACCGCTTTAATTAACCTGTCTCATACTTAATAGTTGAATTCTCCATCCTGAGACATCGTTTAGAACATAAATTCAGCTGTATTATTTTTAGATTCTACCCGTATAAACCGTGAATTTTATTAACTTCGTGATACTAAAAACCAATTATATTATTACAATAAATATTAAGTTGAATTTTTAAATCAATTAATCTGAATTCAGATAAAACATGGCTGAAGATATAGAAAATGACAATTTAGCGCCCCAGAACGATAGAATTATTCCAATAAATATAGAAGAGGAGATGAAATCTGCTTATATCGATTACTCGATGTCAGTGATTGTTTCCAGAGCTTTACCTGATGTTCGTGATGGTTTAAAACCTGTACATCGTCGTGTACTTTATGGAATGCTCGATCTTGGAGTAACTAGTACTAAGCCCCATAAAAAGTCTGCACGTATTGTCGGAGATGTGTTAGGTAAATATCACCCGCATGGTGATTCTTCAGTTTATTTTGCAATGGTTCGTATGGCTCAGGACTGGAGTTTGAGATATCCAATGGTTGATGGTCAAGGTAACTTTGGATCAATCGATGGTGATTCTCCTGCTGCAATGCGTTATACTGAAGCAAGATTAAAAAAACTTGCAGAAGAAATGTTGGCTGATATCAACAAGGAAACTGTTGATTTCCAGCTGAATTTTGATGATACATTGGAGGAACCTACTGTACTTCCTTCGCGTATTCCAAACCTACTGGTAAATGGTGCCTCAGGTATTGCTGTTGGTATGGCTACGAATATGCCTCCTCACAATTTAACAGAGGTTGTCAATGCAACAATCGCCTTTATTGAAAACAGAGATGTAACTGTTGCTGATTTAATGCAGCATGTTAAAGCACCTGATTTTCCAACCGGTGGTATTATTTATGGCTATTCAGGTGTTCAGGAAGCATTTGAGACTGGCAGAGGCAGGATCGTCATGAGGGCGAAAGCTGAAATTGAGGTCTACAAAGGAGATCGGGAACGTATTATCGTGAATGAAATTCCATACCAGGTCAATAAAGCAAATATGATTGAACAGACTGCCGGTCTGGTTAATGATAAGAAAATAGAGGGAATTTCTGAGATCAGGGATGAATCAGACAGAGATGGAATGCGTATCGTTTATGAAATTAAGCGTGATGCAAATGCTTCAGTGGTATTAAATAATCTGTTTAAATATACTGCTCTTCAAACTTCATTTAGTGTGAATAACATCGCCCTGGTGCATGGTCGCCCAATGATGTTAAATCTCAAAGACCTGATCAGACACTTTGTTGATCATCGCCATGAAGTGGTTATTCGAAGAACTAAATTTGACCTTTCAGAAGCCGAAAAAAGAGCACATATTCTTGAGGGATTATTAATTGCACTTGATCATCTGGATGAGGTAATTAAATTGATCCGTGCAGCTAATAGTCCGGATGATGCCCGTGTTAGTCTAATGGATAGTTTTAGTTTGTCTGATATTCAAGCCAGAGCAATTCTCGACATGACGCTGCGTCGTTTAACAGGTCTGGAACGGGATAAGATCAAAGAAGAGTATGCTGAATTAATGAATACCATTGAGTATTTAAAGTCTGTTTTAGCTGATGAAGGTTTACGTATGCAGATTATTACTGATGAACTAACAGAAATTCGCGACAAATTCGGTGATGAACGACGTACTTCAATCACCCACTCTGCAGAAGATATGCGGATGGAAGATTTTATAGTTGATGAAGAAGTTGTTATCACCATATCTCATGAAGGATATATCAAAAGAACTCCTCTAACTGATTATCATAAGCAGGGCAGAGGTGGAAAAGGTTCAATGGGTTCACAATCAAGAGATAAAGACTTTATTGAACACATATTGATTGCAACCAATCATAATTACATGTTATTTTTCACAGAAACCGGTAAATGTTTCTGGTTAAGGGTTTTTGAAATTCCTGAAGGAACACGTACCAGCAAAGGAAGAGCAATTCAGAATGTGATTAATATTCCTAAAGAGGAGAATATAAAGGCCTATATTAAAGTTGTTAATTTGAAAGATCAGGAATACCTTGAAAATAACTTCATTATAATGTGTACTAAGAAGGGTACTATTAAAAAGACTTTTCTTGAGGCCTATTCACGTCCAAGGGCAAATGGAATCAATGCGATAAATATAAATGAGGGAGATCAACTGCTCGAAGCTTGTTTAACAACCGGAACAAGTGAAATAGTGATGGCTTTAAGATCTGGCAGAGCAATCAGATTTAATGAATCCACAGTTCGACCGATGGGTCGTACAGCAACCGGAGTTCGTGGAATTACCTTAGCCAATGTTAATGATGAAGTTGTGGGTATGATAAGTGTTAATAACCCTGAAGTAACTGTTCTGGTCGTCTCTGAAAATGGATATGGTAAGCGTACCGACATTGATGATTACCGTGTTACCAACAGGGGAGGAAAAGGTGTCAAAACAATCAATGTTACAGATAAAACCGGTGAACTAGTTGCGATTAAAGATGTTACGGATAATGATGATTTGATGATTATTAATAAATCAGGTATTGTTATCAGGATTGGTGTAAGCGATTTGCGAGTAATGGGGCGTGCAACACAGGGTGTTCGACTGATCACATTTAAAGGAGATGATGCCATTGCATCAATCGCAAAAGTTGAACATGAAGAAGAAGAAGCCGACGAAGCAGAAACTTCAGAGAGTGAAACGGATGTTGATATAAATTCAGAAGATCAGGAAACCAAATCTGAGGAATAAGTGCATGAAAAAGGTATTTTTACTTCTTTTATTCAATGTTTTTCTGTTGCTGTTAAATTCAAATGCGCAGACCAGGAACGAGGCACTTATTGTTAAAGAGGCAATGAACAGTTTTGCACGGTATTCTTCCACCAAAGACATAAAAAATCTTGAGAATGCCCGAAAGTTGATTGATGATTCGTACAAAACTAAATCTGACTCTGCGGCATTCAGAAATAATCTGATTAGAGGACTCATCTATTCTACTTTTGCCAGAATAGATTCAAATCTAAAGTATACTTACAAAAAAGACCCATTAGAAGAAACGCTGTTCTCTATGAAAAAGGTCTATGCTTCAAGATTCGCAGAAGATGCTAAGGACCAGATTTCATATATGGAAAATCAGTTAAAACTCACTTATCTGTACAGAGCAAATACAACTTTCAAAAGCCGTAATTATACTGATGCGCTTAAATATTTTACCATTTTAGACTCCATTGATCGAAACAATATTTCAGTTACACACAATCTCGCACTACTTTGTCAGGAGACGGGAAATTACCTCAAAGCTGTTGGCTATTATGAAAAGTTAATAGTGAACAGATCAAAACCTGAGTACTATATGGTTCTTTCTAACTTATATGAGTCGCTCAATGATGAAATAAACATGGTCAGAGTCCTGAGTTCAGGAAGCAAAGCATATCCCGGTAATCGCGACCTTGTTTTTAAATTGATTAATGTTTTATTGATTAGAAATGATTACAAGGAAATAATTAAATTTACTGGTCAAGCACTTAAATTAGATGAAAATAATATCAATTTGAACTACCTGGCAGGTTTTTCCCATGAAATGACAGGGGATTTTACAAAAGCTGAGGAATACTATAAAGTAATTTTAACCATCAATCCTAATAATTATGAGGCTAATTTTGCGTTAGGTTTGCTTTATCTTAATCTTTATCTAGATGACAAGGAGCAAACTGGAATGATGTATATTTCAAAATACTATTTGACCAAAGCAAATGAAATTGATCCAAACGAATTAAAGGTACTTAATGCATTATCAATTTTGTATAAGAATACAGGTGAAAAATCAGAATTACAAAAAATAAACAACAGAATAAACCAACTCAAACTAAATTAAAAACATGAAAATTAAATCTTTCATTTTGGCAGCTGTGTTTTCAGCCTCAACCCTTATGGTTTTTGCACAGAAAGGGGAAGTAACCAGTGCCAGGACTAATTATGAAAAGTTTTTGGGATTAAAGGATGCAAACTCTATGTTACTTGCTCTCCCAAATATTAAAGCTGCAAAAACATCAATTGATAAGGCAGTGGTACATGCTAAGACACTTGAGGATCCAGCTGCCTGGACCTATAAGGCTCTCATTTATGGTGAGTTGGCCTTACTGGATTCCGTTCCTGAAACGTCAAAGCCATTAATTGAAGAAGCGAAGGCTGCACATAAAAAAGCGAGCGAGCTGGACAAAGCCGGTGAAAATAAGGCCAATCTTGAAAATTTGTATGGTTCAGTATTTAGTCAATATGAACTAAATCAAGGTGTTAAAGCTTATCAGACCAATGAATTTGCCAATGCTTATACTGCATTTAATAATGCATTAAGTTTCCGTCCAGGAGATACCACAATAACATATTATGCGGGCTTATCAGCTATAAATGCAAAGAACTATAAAGCAGGAATTCAAAGCTATGAGTCTTTAATTAAAACCAATTTTTCTGCAAATAGTCAGATCTATCTTGATTTATCGCGTTTATATACCATGGAAGGTGATACTGCAAGAGCTATTGCAGTTGCATCTGAAGGTGCAACCAAGTTTAATGACGCCAATTTGGCCACTCAGGAGATTGAACTTAGTTTGATGTCTGGTAAACAAAAAGAAGTTATTGCAAGAATATCAGAGCAGGCACAAAAAGATCCAAAAAATAAATTATATCCTTACTACTTAGGTATTGCTTACAGCACAATAGGCGAATCATCAAAAGCGGAAGAAGCTTATTTAACGGCTCTAAAAATTGACCCGAATTTTGCTGATGCAAGTACAAATATTGGAGGAATTATTTTAAATAAGGGTATTAATTTGTTCAACAAGGCTAATCAGCTTCCACAAAATCAGCAAAAAGAGTATGATGCAATGATTAAAATCGGAGAACTAGAACTTGAGAAGGCATTACCATATTTAATAAAATCAAATGAGTTAGATCCTAAGTCCCGGATTGCACTTGAAAACCTTAAGACATATTATATCATTAAGAGGAATCAGGAAAAGGTAACAGAAATCTCTGCCAAGCTTGAGAATCTATAAAATAGATAGGATATATATTAAAAAGCCTAAACAGTTTCCTGTTTAGGCTTTTTAATATAATTCTTTTTGGTTATTCAACTTACTACTTAACATAATATTAATTATAAGACAATAATAATATATATTCGCGTTACGCGAATTGCAAACTATTAACGTGGATAAGCAATCAAATGTTAATAAATATATATTCGCGTTACGCGAATTGCAAAATATTAATGTGGATAAGCAATCAAATGTTAATAAAAGCACTTAATAGTATAATAATGATCTTTCAGGACAATTTGATAGCCAAAAGAAAAAATAATTTCATCTTTCAATCTTTTTAATTACCTTTAGAATTATATTAATAAATAACACAATGCAAAAAGAAGGTACAGTAAAGTTTTTTAATGAAACTAAGGGATTCGGGTTCATCGTACCCGCAGAATCAGGTGATGAAGATGTATTCGTTCATTCATCTGGTCTAATTGATCAAATTCGTGAAAACGATAAAGTTCAATACGAAGTTGAGCGTGGCAAAAAAGGCCTGAACGCTGTTAATGTGAAAGTTGTTTACTAAATCAACATAAACCATTTTAACAAAGAAAAGCATGTCGTAAGACATGCTTTTTTTATTATAAGGCATTTTTTTGTTAATGTAAATCTTTGGTAAGATTAGCCAAATCACCACGCTCTCCATTTTGTAGTGTAATATGAGCACATTTAAATTTTTTCTGATTTAACCTCAATAATTGTATCATTTTTATATTAATCAGTTTCAATATATTTTATGTGCCATTCTTTAATCATACCGATTAGGTATTTTTGTATACCATTCAGTTTTAGAATTAATGAAGCAATCTCGGGAAATTAAAACATTTATTTTCAGTCAGTACTTTTCAGAAGGATTGCGTATAACTTTTGGTGTCCTTCTCCCCTCTTTAGTTTTTTTTCATTTAGATCAGCTTCATATTGGATTAACCATTTCATTAGGAGCAGTATGTGTTAGCATCGCAGATAATCAGGGACCTATTAATCATAAGCGTAATGGGATGATTTTCTGCAACATTTTTATATTTCTCACCACCCTTTTAACAGGCTATTTAAACAAGTACCCAATCCTACTTGGCTTTGAAATCGTTTTTTTATGTTTTTTTTATTCCATGTTTTCTGTTTATGGAAACAGAGCGTCGTCAATTGGAACAGCTGCATTACTTATAATGATACTCTCTATAGATCAGGATGTAACAGTATTTACCGGTGCATGGGGGCATGCCCTCTTAATTTTGGCTGGTGGAATATGGTATATGCTTCTGAGTCTTTCATTATCTCAAATCAGACCATATAGACTTGCTCAACAAGCAATGGGAGAATGTATTCGCGTGGTTGCCGAATACGTCAGGCTAAAAGCTGATTTTTATGATAAAGAAACTGATTTTGATGAAAATTACAAGAAATTGATTTCTCAGCAGATTGTTGTTCATGAACAACAAAGCTCAGTTAGAGAATTATTATTCAAGACCAGGTATATGGTTAAAGAGCCTACCTTAGTAGGAAGACTACTTATTCTTGTATTTCTTGATGTGGTGGATCTGTTTGAGCAAGCTATGGCAACTCATTATGATTACCGAACCCTTCATAAAACCTTTGGAAAGTTGAATGCATTGAAGGAATTCAAAGGAATTATCTCTAAACTTTCTGATGAACTCGAAAACCTCAGTTATTATATTATTAGTAATCAAATTCCAAAGCGACTGAATGACTTCAAATACGAACTCGAAATCTTAAAGAGGTGTATTGACCAGGTTGAAGAATCAGGTACGAATGCTTTTGTCCTTAAAAAAATTCTGATCAATGTTAAAAATATGATTAGTCGGGTAGATAAAATATATACTTACTTTAATCAGAAACAGTTTTCAGGGAAGGAATTAAAAAGCGAGGTTGATTTTAGTAAATTCGTTTCTCATCAAAATTTTGATTTCAAGATTCTGAAAGAGAATCTAAGTCAGAAGTCATCTATTTTCCGACACTCTGTTAGAGTAGCACTGATGTGTTTGATCGGATTTCTTGTTTCAAAACTGTTTCCAGTAGGTTACCACAGCTACTGGATACTATTAACTATTTTGGTCTTGCTAAAACCGGCATACAGTCTCACAAAACAAAGAAATATAGAACGGCTGATTGGAACAATTGCCGGTGTAGTAGCTGGAGCACTTATTTTGATATTTATAAAGGATAAAACTGCCTTGTTCCTATTTCTGCTTGTGTTCATGATTGCATCCTATAGTTTTCAAAGATTAAATTATATAGTTAGTGTCTTGTTTATGACACCGTACATTCTTATTCTATTCAGCTTTCTGGGTGAAAATAATATGAGTATTGCCAAAGAAAGAATCATTGATACTTTCATTGGATCATTCATAGCCTTGTCTGCCAGTTATCTGGTGCTTCCTAATTGGGAGTCTAATCAATTTAAAGACTTTATGCAAGACGTAATGATTTCAAATTATGAATACCTTCAAAAAGTTGCCATCATGATTTCAGGAGGTGTCCTTGATATCACAGCATATAAGTTGGTCCGTAAGAATGTTTATGTTAGTTCAGCCAATTTGGGAAGTGCGTTTCAGAGAATGCTATCAGAACCAAAAAGCAAACAACAAAACATCAAGGAACTT
>CAMBFY010000013.1 GCA_945865415.1 Sphingobacterium thalpophilum | reverse complement strand
GCTTATAAAAGAGTAAGTCCTGAAGTCATTATTGAACAGTTGAAGCTTACTCAGGTGCAAATGCTTGAATATCTCAATAGTCTTGATTTGGATGTAAAAGCCATTTTCCCGGTTTCGTGGGCAGGTGAATATACATCCACAAACCGTTTTGATATTGCACGTGAATACACTGAAAGATGGCATCATCAGCAACAGATCATGCAGGCGGTTGGAGCAAAATCTATTACCGGCAGAGAATTGTATAATCCCTTTCTTCAGATTTGTATGCAGGCTTTACCTTATCATTTTAAAATTTTTGAGTATCCTGAAGGCACATTAGTCAGGTTGGAGATAGTTGGAGATGCCGGAGGAGTATGGTCGATTATTAGAAGAGGATCAGGATGGGAATTCAGCACTGAGTTGGGAGAAATAGCTTCTCAGATTTATATTGATCAGAATATTGCCTGGATACTTTTATCTAAAGGAATAGAAATAAATCAGGCCAAACAATACTGGCAGGTAATTGGTGATCAGGAGCTGGGCATGCATGCGCTGGCCTTATATACATTTATAGTTTAAAAAAAATATCATGAGCATTGATATAGAAAAGCTAAGGTTTCCGATTGGGAAATTTATAATTGAGCCTGTTAAGGAAGAAGACTATGCTGGTTTGATTGAGGAATTAGCTGTATTGCCTGGCAAAATAAGGGCCGCAGTAAACGGATTAACAGATGAACAGCTGGATACTCCATACCGTGAAGGTGGCTGGACGTTAAGGCAGGTGGTTCATCATTTACCGGATAGTCATTTAAACGCCTATATGCGTTTTAAGTTGGCATTGACCGAAGATGTTCCGGTTATAAAGCCTTATGAAGAAGGTTTATGGGCTGAATGCTCAGAAGCAAAATATGGGCATTTGATTGATTCGCTTGATCTTCTTGATAGTTTGCACAGGAGGTGGGTTTCATTTTTGAAAACGCTGAAACATCAGGATTTTCAAAAGGAATATTTTCATCCTGCTCAGGGAAAGAACTTTTTTTTGAGCACAGTCCTGAGTCTATATGTATGGCATGGTAAACATCACCTTGCTCATATAACCGATACAAAGCAAGCAAATGGGTGGAAATAAAACGCCCCCATTGCTCTTATCCAATGGGGGCGTTTTTATATTTTTTTTATTATTGAGCGCCTGTTTTAGCTTCTTGTTTCATGGTCTCATTAGCAACGATAACAATTTCAACTCGACGGTTTTGAGCTTTACCTACAGCGGTTGAATTATCAGCAATTGGCTCAGTTTCGCCTCTTCCTTCGGTAGTCAAACGGTTAAAGCTGATTCCCTGACTATAAGCATAGGCTTTAACTGATTCAGCACGTTGTTCTGATAAGCGTCTGTTGTATTCATCAGAACCACTTGAATCGGTATGTCCAACCACTAAGATTGTAGTTTCAGGATTATTTTTCAACGTTGTTGCAAGATTTTCGATGTTCATTCGTGCAGCTGATTTCAGGGTATACTGGTCAACATCGAATAATATACCGGATTCAAATTTAACGATGATGCCCTCTCCTTCACGAATTACTTCAGCATTAGGAACTGTATTTTTAATTTCTTCTGCCTGGCGATCCATTTTACGCCCTATAATTGCGCCTGTGGTGCCACCGATTGCGCCTCCTAGTATTGCACCAACTGCAGTATTTCCAGCTTTTTTACCAATAATTGCACCGATTGCACCCCCCGTAGCCGCACCAATTACTGTGCCTTTTTGCGTTTTAGTTGTGGTAGCACAACTTTGAAATAACATTAAGGAAGCAGCGATCGCCAGTCCGAGTGTAGCTATTCTAATCTTTGTATTTTTCATGATTATTTTTTTGTCTTCTTCAATGAAGTCAAACGATATGCCAAATTGGATTTAGTTTTTTAGAATGTACTTTTACACTAAACATATATGAATACTAAGAAGGAAATAAACATATTGGGATGCGGTTGGCTGGGCTTTTCTTTAGCTCTTAACCTAATTTCGCGTGGTTTTGCTATTAAGGGAAGCACAACAAGCCCTGAAAAAATGCAGGTACTAAAACTAGCAGGTATAGACCCATTTTTAATACAGTTTGATCAAACTCTTCCTGAACCTAAACTTGATCCTCTCTTGAATGGAGAAATTCTCATTGTTTCTGTGCCTCCGGGAAGAAGAACTGCTGAGGGACCGGATAATTATAAAAGAATGGGGGAGATACTGTCTTCACAGATACCAAAAAGCAAAATTTCGAAATTAATTTTTATTAGCTCAACATCTGTATACTCAGATAGCAATCAGGAATACACAGAGAGCTCTGAGATCTCACCTGAAACATTATCCGGAAAGGTAATTGCAGAAGTAGAAAAAAGTTTGTTGGCACTTCAAATGAATGTAATAATTTTAAGGTTAGCAGGATTATTTGGGCCTGGTAGGTCACCCGGAAGATTTTTCTCGGGGAAAAGCAATATTCCCAATGGCTTAGCACCTGTAAATATGATTCATCAGGATGAGGTCATAGCCATAATCAATGCACTTATTGATTCTAATACTGCCAACGGAGTTTTCATAGGTTCAACACCTTCTCATCCAAGCAAACAAGAATTCTACACCTTGGCAGCCAGACTTGATAAACTTACCGAACCGAATTTCATTCAAGAGAAGTTAAATTGGAAAATTGTGGAAAGTGAAAGGGTGGAAATGGAATTGGGTTTTTCATATAAATTTCCAAGTCTGTTGGATCGCCTTAACCATCCCTAAATTTTCATTAAGCAGATGAAGCTGAAGATTTGATGAACCGGCTTAATGAAGATCCGGCATCCTAGAAATTGGCCTGCCCGAATTTTTATACATCTTTCATATTCTTTGTTTAAATTTATATCCTGAGAAATTATAAGGAATGTCGAAGATTTGATTTCTCCAATGCATTTCTCGTTCGGGTAATTATATGAATAAGTTTTTTTCTTTTTTTAGTCTTTTTTTCTTTTTTAGCACCTATTCTGAGGCAGTTCAACCAGATTCTTCAGTAATTAGGCGGTTAAATGAGTTGTCGGCCATGGTTCATAAAAAGTACGCGCCTGACAGAAGAGTAGAATTTTATCAATTAATACAGCAAGATTCAAGTCCATTAACTTTTAAGCTTGAATTTAGCAGGCCTGAATCGGCAATTGAGTTAAAGTCTTTATTGAGTGCCGAAAACCTTCCTGTTCAAATTAATGAGGAGCCTCTTCCTTCAAAAGATCTTGGTGAAAAGATTTACGGTATTGCAAATTTATCAGTCATAAATACAAGATATGGTCCTGATCATGCAGCAGAAATGGCTACTCAGGCCGGTTTAGGAACACCACTTAAGATTCTAAAAAAGGAGAGGGGACATTATTTTGTACGCACACCTGATAATTACCTTTCCTGGACGGAATCTGCCGGAGTAGCTCTTTTAACTAAAACAGAATTTGAGAACTGGCAAACATCAGAAAAATTAATTTATACTGATCTATACGGTCAGGCTTATTCGGAGGCATCTGAGACATCTTTACCTGTTTCTGATCTTGTTGCAGGTAATATTATGCAATTAATCAGTGAATCGGACGGGTTTTATAAGATTTCCTTTCCCGATAAACGACTGGCTTATATCTCAGTAAAAAAGGCCCGGTTGTTTGATCAGTGGAAAGATTTTCCTGATCCGGGTGCAGAAGAGATTCTAAGAACTGCAAGGAATTTCTTAGGCATTCCATATCTGTGGGGCGGTACTTCAATAAAGGGTATGGATTGTAGTGGTTTTACAAAAACAAGCTATTTTCTGAATGGTATTATAATTCCAAGGGATGCTTCGCAACAGGCATTGGTGGGTGAGAAATTAGACATCCATGAGGGAGACACTGTCAATATTGCCAAATCATTGAAAACCCTTAAAGCTGGTGATCTATTATTTTTTGCTTTAAATAAGCAAACCAAGCGTGTAACGCATACAGCTATTTATATTGGCAATGGTGAATTTATTCAGGCTGCTGGTTTGGTTCGAATTAACAGTATGATCAAGGGTGCTAAAAATTACGATGATTTTCAATCCAGAACGATGGTGGGCGCTCGCAGGATGCTTACTGCAATTGGTGAACCTGAAGTTACAAGAGTTAATAAACATCCTTATTATGAGAGGATTATCAATCAATAATTATAAACTAATCAAATAAATTATATGAATATTTTCGTTGGAGGACTTCCTTTTAAAGTAGATGAAAGAGAGTTAAAAGAAATTTTTGAAAAGTACGGTGAACTTACTTCCGTAAAACTGATCATTGACAAGCAAAGCGGACGTAGTAAAGGCTTTGGTTTTGTAGAAATGGCAGATGATGAAGCTGGACAGCAGGCAATTTCTGATCTTGATGGTACTGAATTATATGGCCGTACCATCGGAGTAAGAGTTTCTGAAGATAAAAAACCGGATAAAAGGTATTGAGTGATGAATGGTAATTAACCTTTGATAATTTAATATTTTTTTTGGAACAGAAATTGATGGAATAATTACAGGTTTGATTTTGAATTGTCAACTTGGATTGGGCTATTTTTTGAGTTCTAGAATCATATTTATAGTAACATTTGAATAGCAATTGCCAAAAATTTAATTACAAACCAAGTAAATTATTATTTTTGATTTTTAGGATTTTGATTGATAAAAGACTTCAGATTCCTGTTTAATTGACAAACAATTATAAAAAACTGTTTAATCATCATGAAAAAATTAATCATTCTTTGCAGCGTAATATTCTCATTTGCAGCTGTAACAGCATTTAATATTGTCGAAAAGGCTGAGTTCAAATTCGAGAAGGAAACGCATGATTTTGGCAAAATTCCTCAGGGAAAGCCGGTAAATGTTGAATTCAAATTTACCAATACAGGCGATGAGCCGTTAATCATAAGTAATATTGAGAGTGTATGTGGCTGTACTGTACCTAAATATACCAACACACCGGTATTGAAAGGACAATCAGGAACAATAACTGTTACTTACAATGCAGCAGCAATTGCCCCATTCAGTAAAGGTTTAACGATCAAGTCGAATGCCAAGACTCCAATAAAAGTGATTTACATCAAAGGTGAAGTTGTCTCTGCGGCTGCAGAGTAATTTCAATTTTTAAGGACAAGACCTGTGAATAGCTTTCACAGGTCTTTTTTGTTGCCTAAAGCTGATTTCGACATAAGATTGTCCTCATCTTACTGAGATTGCAAAATTCACGCGTGATTTAGTAAGCAGTGTCTGGTCTGTACCTCTACGTTCGCACAAATTCCATGATCTAATGTTATTTTAAAACAGATTTAGTAAACATCCTGAAATTCAGTACTACTGAAAATTTGCTGCTGAAACATTCTGAGGTTTATACAAAATGTCAATGCTAATCTGCCGGGCTGAACGTCCCAATGAAAAAGAGATTCGGGTAAAATAAACCTTGCCGGAGGAGATAGCTTCCGGCTACTCGTAATTTGAAATGTAATGCGATTTCCAGCCGGAACTATTCCGTAGGAAAGGGTGAAGCAACTTATAAGACACAGATTTTGGTTTCAAAAATCAAATATTTTGGTTCAAAAGCCTTACTTGAACAAGTATTGCCATTCCTTAAATCGAACTCAGAAATCTTAAATTCCCCTGACGTTCATTTTCAGGGTATACACTGATTTGCTGGCAGTGATGAACAAAACATCCCTCTTTTTTCCTCCAAAGCAAACATTCGCGGTTGATGCAGGAATTTCAATATGATCTATTTTTTTACCCTCCGGATTAATAACTGTTACACCACCCCTGCCCGTTAAATAAAGATTTCCCCGATTGTCTAAAGTCATTCCGTCTGATCCCTGATCAAAAAATAAGCGTCGGTTAAATAATTTCCCATTTTTTCCGATATCATATTTATACGTTTTTTTATCACCTATATCAGCAACAAATAGGTTCTTCCCATCAGCTGAACCGATTATTCCATTGGGTCTTACAAAACTACTGTCAAGTAAAAAGGCTGTTTTTGAACCTTTAGGAAAGTAGTAAACGCTCTGGTTACTCAGGTCGGGTTTTTTTCGTTCCCAATAGGGCCGCTGATAATATGGGTCCGTAAAAAATATTCCTCCTTTGGCATCTATCCAGAGATCATTTGGACCATTAAAGCGTTTGCCTTCAAAATTATCAAGCAAGACTTTTACTTTTTTATCGGGACTTATCTGCCAGATTTCATTTTTTTCATCTGCGGCAGTGATCAAATTCCCCTTTTTATCGAAATACATTCCGTCGGAATGCCCCGTTTTATCCATGAAAAGACTTAATTCACCTTCAGTGCTGTATTTCCAGATCTTTCCTTCAACGATATCGGTAAAGAAAACATCCCCATTTTTATTTACAGCTGGTCCTTCAGTAAATTTGAACTGATCTGATATTAGAACTGGTTTTGCGTTTTCTGCAATAATACCTGACTTTTCATCCTGTGGATGTTTAAAGGTTGAAGCGCTTAAATTCCAGATGGTAAGTGGAATTAGCATGCTTTGGAATAAGAATCTCATAATGCTTATAATTTATTGGTTATAATGAAGGGGTTTTACCTCCATCAACAGGTAAATTGATGCCATTAATATAGGAAGCAGCAGGGCTTGCCAGAAATGCAATTGCTGCTGCCACCTCATTAGAATCAGCTATTCTGCCTGCAGGTATAGTACTGATCATTTCAATTTGTACCTCTTCTTTTGTTTTACTCTCGCGTTTCGCAATAGTAGAGATGATCGATTCCAGTCTGCCCGTCATGGTATAACCTGGTAAAATATTATTCACCGTTATACCATATGGTCCCAGCTCCAGTGCCAGTGTTTTAGCCCAACTCGCAACAGCCCCCCGAATTGTATTAGAAACTCCCAGACCTTTTAAAGGGGTTTTTACAGAGGTGGATATGATATTTATAATACGCCCGAATTTATTTTTTTTCATGCCGGGCGAAATGGCCTGTACAAGTATTTGGTTACAGACCAGATGCATGTTAAATGCATTGATAAACTCATCCGTTTCGGCATCAATAGCTTGCCCACCTGCAGGACCTCCGGTATTATTGATTAAGATATCGATTTGATTATTGATTAAATACTCATTAATGATATTTTTCAGCTGATTCTGATTCTGGAAATCAGCAACTAGATAGTGGTGATTTTGATTCTGATTTACAGGCAAATCCTGACGCACTTCCTTTAGTTTATCTTCATTGCGGGCCAAAAGTGTAATATCAGCGCCAAGTAAAGCCAGTTCCATGGCACTGGATCTACCAATTCCTTGGGTGCTACCACATACCAAGGCTCTTTTTCCGGTCAAATCTAAATTCATATCAATAGCGCTGTAGACAGATTAAGGTAATACTGAAAAATACTGCTCCAATTCCTGAAGCGTGTTTGAGTTTGTCGCAATATCTTTGATTATTTTCCCTTTTTCCATTAATAAAATGCGTTCACAAACATCCGTTAAATGATTAAGGTCGTGGCTGGAAATGATTGTTGTAATCTGCTTCTCTTTGCAGATATCTTTAACCATATTCTTCAAACGGATTTGAGTACTGGGATCTATATTTGCGAAGGGCTCATCGAGCATTAGAATCTGAGGGTTCTGAATCATACATGCTGCAACCCCAACTTTAGTTTGGTTACCTTTAGAAAGGTCGCGGATATATTTTCCTTTCTTTAAGATCTCACCATTAAAAAAATCTGCAAATGCAAGGAGTTCAGAATCAACTTGAACTTTGCTTTTATTGTATAGGCCTCCAATAAAATGAAAATATTCTTCTGGTGTCAAAAAGTCAATCAGAAATCCTTCATCAAGATATGAGGCGGTATAGTCTTTCCATGATTCATT
Organism: Sphingobacterium thalpophilum; assembly: GCA_945865415.1. Taxonomy (GTDB): domain Bacteria; phylum Bacteroidota; class Bacteroidia; order Sphingobacteriales; family Sphingobacteriaceae; genus Daejeonella; species Daejeonella thalpophilum_A. The sequence continues at coordinate 16,372 of CAMBFY010000013.1, read as the reverse complement.
TTCTGCAACATTTTTTTCATCCGAAAGGACTTCACCTGAATCAGGTCTGATCAAATCGAGCATCATACGGAAAAGGGTTGTTTTACCTGCCCCATTATTTCCAACAAGTCCGATTGTTTCTCCTCTTTTAATCGTTAATTCAGGAATATTGACAACCGTCACTCCGTTATACTGCTTTTTTAAATTACTTATCCCAATCATATTATTTATTTCTAAAACCTTCTGCTATTAAATATCTTTTTTCCTGAAACCTCTTTACGAGTTTATTGAGCCAAAACTCCCTGCTGATGATAAATATCATACCAATGACCCCAATCAGAGTCAATCCCACTTCCGGATAACCTAAAAGATCAAGCGGAAAATAAATGACGAAAGGGGCAAGAAGGAGTGGAACACTAAGTATCCATTGAGATGCTCCAACACCCTCCCAGTTAAATGTAGATGCCTTGCTCAGGTCAATTCTGCGATAGTTTTGGTTAGCAAAATAAAGCACCAGTAGTGTATTTACTCCCAGATTCCATATGAACATAATGAAATGCACAATCAAGACCCTCCAGCCAAAGTATACATAGGGAATAGTCAATAAAAAACAGACGGAAGAGAAAAACGTGAACAACAGGAATTTTGATTGGAAAAAGTCCTTAGCACTGACTTTACTTACCAAAAGTCCATCGAAATGGGCACTTTGCCAGCTAAACATAAACTGACCATAATTGATGATAAATATGCCGGTCATGAACATTCCGCAGAATACAATACGTGCATATCCTGAAAAGGCAGGGTTATTATAGAAAATTAGTCCGTAAAACATAAAAAGTAGGCTCATGGTTATAACAGAGCGCGGACGTTTATTTCTAAGAATCAGCTTTAACTCATTAGCTACCAGATCTCCGGCCTTTCCAAACCTGCTCAGATAAGGAATTTCAGTACTTGATTTGTGCGAATTATCTGCTGTATGAAGTTCCTCTAAATAGAGGTTTAATTTAAGGTAACGATAATTAATTATGTAGATTAACAGGGCTAACAACATAAACAATATGCAGTAAAGAGGTTTAGCCAATACAATCTTGAATAATTCTGCAGAAAATGTTGAGATTGAAAAGAGTTTGAAGTAAAAATCAAGTGAGGCTAGTAGTATCAAAGTGCCGAAGAAGATCAACATCCAGATTGCATTCAGATTGACTTTTCTTTTAATCCAGAGACTAAAAAAATGATTGGAAAGCGTAAGACCGATTATTGAAACAAGCAAACTCCAGAATTCGGCAAGACCATATTGTGGTAAAACTATTTTTATGAGTAATGGTAATGACAATAAAATCGGGGTCAGGTTAAAGGTTGACCATAGAGATGTTATGGATAGATAATTAATAAGCTGATTTTTCTTTATTCGAAGATGCAGATAGGGCCTTACACTCAATGTGGGTAACTCCTGCATTTGAAAACGAAAGAGGAGATCTATCAAAAAATAATAAAGAATATAGCTATTGAATGAGGAAAGAATATCCTGCTCTGGGTTTGTTCTGCTCAAAATCTTGTCTAGAAAAAAAGCAATGACAAGTACATTTAGAAGTAGGTATAGAATAAGAAGTCCCATTACCACTCTCATGGCAATACTTTTTCCTGTATTCTTCGATCGCCAGAATGCTTTAGACTGGTGAATTAAAAAAGTTAAATTCATATTTGAAATTAAATAAATTTATATAAAATTAGTATTTGTACTTCCCCTTCCACAGTAATTTAAGTCGTTCACGAAGTTTTTCTTCTGCAGCATTATTTCCTGGGTCATATAGCAGTGTCCCAGTCAGATTTTCAGGTAGGTATTCCTGTGAGGTAAAATTATCTTTATAGGCATGAGAATATTCATATTCCTTGCCATAGCCTATACTTTTCATGAGTTTAGTTGGGGCATTTCGCAGGTGTAGTGGCACCGACTGGTTACCGGTTCTAGCCACAAGCTCCTGGGCTTTACTAATTGCCTCATAGCTTGCATTACTTTTTGGGGATGATGCAAGGTAAGTAACGGTTTGTGAGAGAATAATTCTTGACTCGGGCCAGCCGATTACATTAACAGCCTGAAAACAATTATTAGCCAGAAGTAACGCATTTGGGTTCGCATTTCCGATGTCTTCAGATGCAAGAATCAGTAAGCGACGGGCGATAAATGACGGATCTTCTCCCCCTGCAATCATTCGGGCCAGCCAATAGACTGCTGCGTTCGGATCACTTCCGCGGATAGATTTTATGAAAGCGGAGATAATATCATAATGCTGTTCACCGGCTTTATCATAAATAGCCATATTTTGCTGAACATGTTTCATTACCAATTCATTGGTGATGCTTACATTCTGTTTAACCGTAGCATTAACTACAAGTTCCAATACATTCAATAGCTTCCTTGCATCTCCACCGGATAGACGCAATAGGGCTTCATGCTCTTCAATATTGATCTTCCTGTCTTTCAGGTAGCTGTCTTCTTTAATTGCCTTGTTCAGTAAGTCCAGCAGATCTTCATCCGAAAGGTTTTGCAGAATGTAAACCTGGCTTCTGGATAGAAGAGCTGAAATAACCTCAAATGAAGGATTTTCAGTTGTTGCACCAATTAATGTAACTATGCCCCGCTCAACTGCGCCTAGTAAAGAATCTTGTTGGGATTTTGAAAAACGGTGAATTTCATCAATGAAAAGTACAGGTAGATTTTCATTTTTCTCCTTTAAGATGGATGCCGTTTCAATCACCTCCCTGATGTCTTTGACACCCGAATTTATTGCACTCAGACTAAAAAATGGCCTGTTTAGCTGCTTTGAAATAATTAAAGCCAGGGTGGTTTTCCCAACTCCCGGTGGCCCCCAGAGAATCAGGGAAGGGAGCATTCCACTTTCAATTGCAAGTCGTAATATCGCTTCCTTGCCAACCAAATGCTTCTGTCCTACATAGTCATCCAGTCTATTTGGGCGCATTCTCTCTGCCAAAGGAGGTATTGTTGCCATTTATCTAAGTATTAGTTCAAATTGTTCAATTCAGACAGTTTTAAAGACCAACTTCTTTGTCCTGAAAATTCTGAACCAGACCCACTGCATCGGTAACCGAGTCGCCTATAATTGTGATAAAAGACCCCATTTGTATATTTTTAACTGCATAGTTAAAGGCATCTTTACCTTTATTGATAATCTGAATTTCAATTTCTGGCTTTACCTCCTTCAAACCATCTAACAGTAAATCAATGATTTCTTCCCTGCTTCTGCCCCTCAGGTACTTCTCCTGACAGATAATCACGTTGTCGAACATTTGTGCTGAAATTCTTCCAATTTCCCTGAGATCCTCATCCCGCCGGTCGCCGGTTCCCGAAATTATTCCGGTGCTTTGTTTAATATCTAATGTGGATAGAAAATCCTTGATACCCCGCAAACCATCAGGATTATGAGCAAAGTCAACCATTATTTTACAGTCTTTTAAATCGAAAATATTCATCCGGCCGGGTGTCTGTGCTACTGATGGAATGAATGTTTCTAGAGATAAGCGTATGTCTTCAATTTTAAAACCCCAGACGAATGTCGCAAGACTGGCTGCCAGTACATTCTGTGTCATGAAACTCACAGTGCCGTTAAAAGTGATTGGAACATGAGTTACCTTCTCTATTCTTATTTTCCAGTCGCCTTTTTTGATGGTAATGAAACCATTTTCATAAATAGCGGCTATACCACCTTTTTGACAATGATCCTTTACAACCTTATTTTTCTCATCGAGTGAAAAGTAGGCAATGTTGCAGCGGGCATCTTGTGCAAGTTTAACACAATGTTTATTATCTGCATTTAAAATAGCCCAGCCATCATTTTTTACAGATTTTAACACAACTCCTTTGACGCGTGCAAGATCATCAAGTGTATGAATATCTGAAATTCCTAAATGGTCTTCTTGAATATTTGTTATGACAGCAATATCACAATGACCAAAGCCCAGGCCTGATCTCAAAATCCCTCCCCTTGCGGTTTCCAGGACAGCGAATTCCACTGTTGGATCTTTCAACACAAATTCAGCGCTAACCGGACCTGTGGTATCTCCCTTTAGTAACATTGAATTCTGAATATATACCCCGTCTGTTGTCGTAAAACCAACCCGGTATCCATTATTTTTTACAATATGTGCGATAAGCCTGGTCGTTGTGGTCTTACCATTTGTACCTGTTACTGCGATAATTGGTATTCGAGCTGACTTTCCCGGGGGATAAAGCATGTCTAGTACAGGTGCGGCAACATTTCTAGGAAGGCCTTCACTTGGAGCAAGATGCATTCTAAAGCCCGGAGCGGCATTTACTTCGAGAACTACTCCTCCGTTATCAGTCAGAAGTTCAGTTAAATTTTTCGCCATGATATCAATTCCACAAATATCCAGGCCAATTACCCGGGCTATTCGTTCGCACATGAAAACATTTTGGGGATGTACCAAATCAGTAACATCAATTGATGTACCACCTGTGCTTAAATTGGCCGTAGATTTTAAATATACGATTTCAGATTTTTCAGGAATGGAATCCAGGGTATAACCCTTTTTGTTAAGCAGGTCGAGAGTATCACGGTCAATTGCTATCTCAGTTAGCACATTTTCATGGCCATAGCCCCGGCGTGGATCGCTATTTTCAATTTCAATTAATCTATTAACCGTATTTATACCATCTCCTACAATATGTGCAGGAACACGTTGAGCTGCTGCAACCATGCGATTATCTATCACTAAAACCCTGAAATCATGGCCAGTTATAAATCGTTCAACGATAACCCGATGAGAATATTTTTGTGCGTAGGCAAATGCTGCTATAGCCTCTTCTTTACTATTTACATTAATAGTTGCTCCCTTTCCGTGATTCCCATTTAAGGGTTTAAAAACTAACGGAAATCCAATTTTATCAAGAGTAATTTCTAAGTCTTCATTAGTGGAAATTGTTAGGCCCTTTGCAACTGGTATGGCTTGTTCCTGTAAAATACGCTTGGTTTCATCTTTGTTTCCGGCCAGATCAACAGCAATACTACTTGTTTTAGCTGTCATAGTAGCTCTGAATCGAACCTGGTTTACTCCATATCCTAGCTGAACGAGCGAACTTTTGTTTAAACGGATGAATGGAATTTTCCTAGCTACAGCTTCCTCCACGATTGAAGCGGTGCTTGGACCAAAACGTTCCTGTTCCCGCATTTTTTTCATGGTCATAATATCATTTTCAATATCATAATCTTCACCTGTAATTAATTGTTCAGCAATTCGAACAGAAGCTTCTGCAGCATAAACACCAACGGTCTCTTCAATATAGCTGAATACTACATTGTAAATCCCGGAGGTTTTTGTCTCTCGTGTGCGCCCAAAGCCTGTCTCCATTCCTGCCAGAGATTGTAGCTCAAGTGCGATATGCTCAATAACATGACCCATCCATGTGCCCATTTCTACCCTTTCAAAAAATCCACCTTCATAACCCGGTGAACAGCGGTGAGTATGTAGGCTAGGTATCAACTTTTCAATTCTATCTCTGAATCCCTCAATTTTATTGGTTGGTCTCTGTTCCAGATCTTCAAGATCAAGACGCATCTGAATCAATTTTCTGCGATTTACAGACCATATATTTGGTCCTTTTAAAATCTGTATTCCCAATATTTTCATGTAGTATTTTTAATTTTTAATAGTTAGTAACAAACCTTTGTTAAAAGTTCTTTCAGGTTTCAATGAATTTGTATTTACTAAATTTATGCTAAACCTATCCGGCATCTTTCTAAAGGTATTTATAAGATGTTTATTTATTTGCCGTGTATTAGCATAATGCTGGTAAATACGCTAATATCGTTCGAAAAAACGAAACCGAACAAACTTAATTGTGGTATAGCTCAGTTTCTGATGACAGTATGAATTGGAATTCTTGCTAATTCTCCATGTGAATTAAACCAATTACAAAATAAAAAGAGGCACGAAAGTATTAAATTATGAACCAATAAAATGATACAATTTTTTCGATAAGTACTTTTTAAAATCGCCCATTATGTTGAAAAGTTTAGCAATAAATTTCTGAACATATTATGATGGTAGTATATATTTGATTTTAAAGTAACGAAATCTTAATATTGCTATGGTTCCAAAGGGCAAACTTCTTATAATTGGTGGCGCGGTTGATCTGGGAAGTTCACTAAATTACAATGAAAATATCAGTCATCCCCATTATATAAAATTCTTCGAACTTGGGATTCTAAAGCGAATTATAAGAGAATCAGCAAAAGCAGAAGATTCTATTGTGGAAGTTATTACTACGGCATCAAAAATACCCGAAATAGTGGGTAAGGAGTATATTAATTCATTCAAACAGCTTCAGGTCAATAATGTCTATGTAATGGATATCCGATCTAGGAGTGATGCTAAGATCCCTGAATATTTGGAACGCATTGCAAATGCAGATGTAGTGATGTTCACTGGTGGAGATCAGTTGCGTTTGAGCTCGATATTTGGCGGTACCCCCTTTCTGCATTTGTTGAAAAAACGTTACCATGACGATAATTTTTTGATTGCCGGAACATCTGCTGGAGCTGCCGCCGCATCTACAAATATGATCTATCGTGGCAGCAGCAGCGAGGCATTAATCAAAGGGGAAGTTCAGATTACAGCAGGTTTGGGTTTTATTGATTCAGTAATCGTGGATACTCATTTTGTGCAGCGTGGCAGAATAGGACGCTTATTTTATGCTGTTGCCAGTAATCCGGGGATGCTGGGTATTGGCCTTGGAGAGGATGCCGGCCTGTTAATTACCGAAGGAAATTGCCTGGAAGCCATTGGTTCAGGCCTGACAATTTTAGTTGATGGCCGCTTTATCAGCGAAACAAGTATTTATGAAGTAGAGTTAGGATCGCCGGTTTCTATAGGTGGCTTGAAGGTCCATGTAATGTCTATATTTGATAAATACGATCTCGATAGGCATGATCTAACCATTCAAAAAACAATAAAGATGGAAGAAGGGGTATTTTTGAAGGTTAAAAATGAAGATTATTAATGCATTCTAAATTGATTATCCACGGTGGCTTTTTTAGTGAATCCCATACAAATTCTCAGATTAAGCTAGCTAAACAGAAAGCTCTTTCTGACATCGTAAATAAGTCTTACAACTATTTAAATTCTCATTCTGCCCTGGAAACTTCAGTTTATGCTGTTTCTCTTCTCGAAGATTGCGAACTCTTTAATGCAGGAATCGGATCTCAAATTCAAAGTGATGGAAAAATCAGACTTAGTGCGGGATTAATGGATGGAAGCAGTGGCAAGTTTTCGGGAGTGATAAATATTGAGGATGTAAAGAATCCAATTTTAATTGCTGAGAAACTGATGTCAGTAGATGACCGGGTACTCAGTGGCAAAGGTGCATTGGACTTTGCCAGAATAAATGGATTTGAATACTTTAGTACAGAAACCCAGCAACGAAGAGAAGAATATACCAAGAAGTTAAATACCTCCATTGGCCTTGGTACAGTTGGATGTGTTGCTCTAGATGTCAAAGGTAATATTGCAGCGGCCACATCAACAGGAGGTAAGGGTTTTGAAATTCCAGGACGCGTCAGTGATTCTGCTACAGCAGCAGGCAATTTTGCTAATCAATTTGCCGGCATATCCTGTACAGGGATTGGTGAAGATATTGTAAGTGCCGGACTAGCAGTAAAAATTGTAACACGGATCAGTGACGGCATGAGTCTCAAAGCCGCTTCTGATAGGTCATTTCAAGAACTCAAAGTAAATGACGGTTTTGCCGGAATAATCGGTATTTCTTCGAATGGAGACTTGTATCATTGTGATTCACATCCATATATGGTTTGGGCGGCATATGACAGGGAATTATCAGTTTTTTCATGATCTTTCTTTGGGCATATAATTTTAGAACTCTTTTTACGTTTCAGACTGCAATAACGTTTTTCGATTGAAAAATTAGGTTTTAGTCGATCGCAACTCCTGAAAGTAAAATAGAATGAACTTAAGACTAGCTGTTTTTTTGTTGTTATTTGTGAATTATCCTGAAGGCAGAATTAAGGTAGGGTTCCCTATTTTAGGAACCACCGCTGATACTACATTTTACCCTAACATTGTTTCTAAATATTCCGGGCTTGATACATTAAAGCAAGAACTTAACAGGCAATGGTCTGGCCCCGGGATTGCTGCGTTCATTCAATATCTTGATGGTGTTAAATTCCACGAGCAGTTAAAGGCTTCTGATAATATTCCTTTTGTGTTTCCAAGTTCAGCCGGAATATATAATGGGTCATTAAAGTCTGATTCATTGAGTGCCTTTGATCAGCTTCTTTTTCTTTCCAGGAATCTTGGTGATCGTAAAAAGGAAGCAGCAGTTCTTAATTCTTATGCAGTCAGTCATGCTTTAAATGGAAAAATTGATCATGCTATCAATTTATTAAATAGCGCGATAGCATTGAATATGGGAATAAATAATATGGTTTCGGTCAGAAGTAATTATTTAACACTACAACGAATTAACAGATATAAAGGAAATCTTGTTGAAGCTTTAAAATATAGTCAAGCCATAATTTTAATTGATCAAACCACAAAAAATAATAGGTTACTTGCAGAAGCTTTTATGGATCAGGCAGAAATTCTTACTAGTCAGAGAAACTTTACAGATGCAGAATCACTGGTTCTAAAAAAGGCTTTGCCTTTATACTATTATGGCTTGAAAGATAAGAATGGAACGATCCGCTGCTATGATCAGCTCGCAGATACCTATCAGCAGCAGAAAAAATTTACGCAGGCTAAATGGTTTTACATTCAGTCGAATATGCTTGCACGTAAAATAAATAGCCCTTTGGATATTGTAAAATCCTTAATCAACTTAGCGCATGTTAAAATGTCAATAGGTGATTATCAACTTGCCTTGTTAGATTACAAAGAAGCAGAACAAATAGCTCTAAAAAATAAATTCAAAGATCAATTAATTGGAATTAAGTGTCACCTTTCGGATGTTCATGATAAATTAGGCAACTCAGGTGCCGCTAGTTCTGCTTTTTCTGAGTTTAAGGTCATGAGGGAGACATTTTTGAGAACAATCCAATAATTGAAGGTGTGTTTTTTTCTCTGATTCCTTTTTTAGGTATATTTAAAATCTTAAAAAAAATACATAAACATGTTACATGGATTTTCCCCTTATCAGGCACTTTCCATAATTATATTTAATTTTTGGTACCAAATTAGATACCGTATATTCTAAAATGAAGTTAAAATCAGTTAAAGAGATGTTAAAGAGATTTTGTCTGGCCTTATTTATTGTTTTTGCATTAGCATGTCAGGCCGACCCAAGGGTTAATATAGTTGTTTCAACGAGTGATCTGAAACCTGAGCTCCAACAATCAGTTATTGCAAAGTCGCTGGTTGAACTCATGGAAAACTTTCACTACCAGAAAGTTGTGGTGGATGATGTCTTCTCCTCAATAGTGTTTGATGAGTATTTAAAAGCATTGGATAATGGAAAAAGCTATTTCCTCCAGAGTGATATTGCTGATTTTGAAAAGTATCGCTTAACAATGGATGATGATATGCGCTCCGGAGACTTGAGTGTTCCATTTTACATCTTCAATGTTTATCAGAAAAGGTACAATGACAGAGTTGCCTTTGCATCAAAAGAAATTGATAAGAAGTTCGATTTTACAAGTAATGAAAGCTATACATACGACAGGGAGAAACTTCTCTGGCTAAAATCTGAAGCCGAATCAAATAACCTTTGGTCTAAGCGGGTGAAATATGAGATGCTTAACCTGAAGGTTACTGGCACTGAGGAATCAAAAATTAAAGAGACCCTGAAAAAGAGATATGAGAATCTGGTTTCTCAATCCAGCAAATTCAATAATCAGGATGTTTTTCAGATTTTTATGAATTCTTTCACAGGTACTGTCGATCCGCATACCAATTACTTTGTACCAAACAAAGCACAAGAATTCAATGAAGACCTTGCCCGCACCTTTGAGGGTATAGGTGCTAGATTACAACTTGAAAATGAAGTTGTAAAAATTGCTGAAATTATCCCCGGAGGTCCAGCCTTCAAAGCTAAAACTCTTGAAGTTAGTGATCGGATTGTTGCAGTTGCTCAGGGAAAAGACGGGGAGTTTGTAGATGTAATAGGATGGCGTTTAGATGTTACTGTTACTAAAATAAAAGGCCCAAAAGGAACTATTGTTCGATTAAAAGTTATACCTGCGGGTCAGGAATTATCTGCCACCCCAAAGATAGTTGAACTTGTACGTGACAAGGTTGTGCTTGAAGATCAGTCGGCAAAAAGAACAATAAAAACTGTGACGCAGGATGGTAAATCATACAAGATTGGAATTATCCAGATCCCGGCATTTTATGCAGATTTTAAGGCAATGCAGGCTAGGGATCCTAATTATAAGAGTACCACAAGAGATGTAAAGCTTTTGCTTGACACCTTAAAGCGGGAAAATGTAGATGCTGTAATGATTGATCTGAGAAGTAATGGTGGAGGTTCTTTACCAGAGGCTATTAGTCTGAGTGGTTTATTCATAAAGTCCGGGCCTGTTGTGCAAGTGCGTGACAGAAGAAATAATGTAGATATTGAGGAGGATGAAGACGAGTCTGTTGCGTGGACCGGTCCTTTAGGCGTACTGCAGGATCGTTTCAGTGCATCAGCGTCTGAGATTTTTGCAGGTGCAATTCAGGATTATGGACGTGGAATAATCATTGGAAATCAATCATACGGTAAGGGAACTGTTCAGCAGGGAATCGACATGGGAAGGGTCATTGGTACTGCTGATAAATTAATGCTTAAAGCTGCGCAGACAGCCGGTAATAAGTCGGGTGCAGCTGTTGGGGTTGGTGCCAATGCACCTGAATTCGGGCAGATCAATTTAACCATGGCGAAGTTCTACAGGGTAAATGGGAGTACAACCCAACATAAGGGCGTAGTTCCAGATATTGAACTTCCAACTGTTTTTCCTAAAGATAAATACGGTGAGAGTTCTGAGCCGCGGGCACTTCCATGGGATACCATTGCTCCAAGCAAATATTCATTAGTTACTAACCTTGACGATGTGAAGCGCAAATTGCTTTTCATGCATAAGGAACGTATGAAAAACTCCTTGGGCTATCAGAATCTGCAGCAGGATATAGCTGAATTCGCCAAGCGTGAATCAGAGACAACAATTACTCTGAATGAAGTTCAGTTGAAGAAAGAACGTGATGATCAGGAAGCAAAAGTTTTGGAAAGAGAAAACCAGCGACGTGCTTTAAAAGGACTGCCTCCATTAAAAAAAGGCCAAGCCAAACCCAAAGATGATGTCGATTTTATCCGTGACGAAGGTTTACAGATTATGGCTGATTACATTAATGTTAAATAAGGAGTCCTATTGTGTTGGGGAAAATATTTAGTTTAAGATGAGTTAGTTCATTTTAAAATGATTCTGGGTTAATTTTAGATTGAAGGTTTTCTAGTGTTTTAGAAAGCTATCTAATAAGATATCAGCATAAATTTTCCTGGTAAATACATCTACCCATTCTACAACAGCACATGTAATAAAATGAACATCATATTGATTTCTGATTTGAAAACCTCTATCAGACCTATTCTCAAATTTTAGCAAGGGATTTAGATAACCAATATAACTGGCACCAATAATTATTTGGATTAGAATAAGTTAACGTTCATAAAGATGGATAAATGGTATTTTTTAAACGAGTCTGAAGACTCTTGTTCATTTTTAATCCGTAGAGACGCTGCCCTTAACTCTACGGACAGTAAACAGTAATAAATTCGTAAGTCTTAATCATCCCAAATCTGTATTTTCGGATTCTTTTATTCATAGATTATGTTCAAAATAAAATTGTACAGCATTCTGTTCCTCTTTGCTATACTTAGTGCTTGCGGAAACGAAGAAAACAAAAAAGCAGAAAGTGAATCGGCTGATAGCCTGAATGTCTCAAATGTAAAGTCTAAGAAAAATATTCTCGTATTTGGAAATAGTCTCACTGCAGGCCTCGGCGTAGACCCTGATGAAGCTTTTCCGGCACTTATCGGGAATAAAATTGATTCCTTAAATCTTCCTTATGAAGTGATCAACGCCGGATTAAGCGGTGAAACAACTGCCGCTGGAAAAGAGCGTATCAATTGGTTGCTTAAACAAAAAGTGGATGTGTTTATACTTGAGCTGGGTGCAAATGACGGCTTAAGAGGAATTCCTCTTACTGAAACCCGCAAGAACCTACAAAGTATCATTGATCAGGTTAAGGCCAAGTATCCAGATGCCAAACTAGTAATGACTGGAATGGAAGTGCCACCAAATATGGGCAGCAAGTATACCTCAGAGTTCAGGGTCATTTTTCCCGACCTCGCTAAGAAAAACAATATGGCATTGGTACCATTCCTGCTCGAAAAGGTTGGCGGTGTTACTGAACTGAATCAGAGCGACGGTATTCATCCTACGCCCGAAGGTCATAAAATATTAGCCGAGAATGTTTGGATGGTATTGAAAAAACTTTTGTAAAAAGAATGGCTCCGATCCCGCGGAGCCATTAAAACCAATCAACATTTTTGTTTAAAGCATGTTCATTCAAATTTGAATGCTCAAGGCTCTATCTTTATAAACAATGTATTTATAAGACGAAGGAAATTCGGATTGGTTACAATTCGTTCAAAAAAAATGAATTTCGCATATTTAAGAAGGGCAGCTATAAAACATAGGTTATGCTTTCCAAAACAATTTCTGAAAAATTGTAAGCTTGTTAATGAACCTCCCTGCTATCCACTCAATAGCCCTATTTTCAAAAGCTATAATACCTCAATTACCTATTCTCCCTTACAACCAGTTCCTCTGGAAATACAATCGTAAACGTTGTTCCCACAGAAACTTCAGAAATAATACCAATTTTGATCTGATGATAGTCGGCAATACTTTTTACAATCGATAGTCCCAGCCCATAACCGGCAGATTCTTCCGTTTGATATGCCTTCTGAAAACGGTTAAATACGCTTGCAAGTTCGTCTTCCGGTATGCCTATCCCGGTATCGCTGATAGCAAGTTCATACGATCCCTCGGAATTTACTTGATCCCAGATACGGATGCTACCACTCGCCTTATTATATCTGATGGCATTGTTTAATAGGTTGTAAACCAACTGGAACAAAAGATCACGGTTAACGTTGATAAGTTCAAATTTTTTTGAAAGATTTGTCTCCAGACTGATTTCCCTTTCGCCCAATCTATGATTGATCTCATCCAAAACATCTTCAAACAATCCGGCTACTGTTACTGATTCCTTTTTGCTGAACTGTTCATTTTCAATTCTTGAAATCAGTAATAAGGAGTGGACAATTCGTTTGAGCCGGTTAAGGGTAGTTTGCATACCGATCAGTCGTAATTGAACCAACTCAGTTACTTCCGGCTCCACCATCAGGTTTTCTATCTTATTTTGAAGTATACCTATTGGTGTCATTAATTCATGAGATGCATTAGCAGTAAATTCTCTTTCCTTTTCAAATGCTTCATGAATTTGCTCCATGAGACTAATAAGTGAGTTGTCCAGAGACTGAAAATCAGTAGTGGAGGTTTGAACCGGGACTGAATTCTCGTTAAATGGGAATTTCCTGTTCTTGATTTTGGTATTGATAATTTTACCCAACGGACGAAGGAGGTAGCGTGTATAAAAAAGATCTACAACCAGAGTGATCAAAATCAAGGCTAATAACACATTAGTAGCAATCCGCTGCAAAGGCCGGTTATATTGATCGATGGTATCAATGGTTTTTCCCACCTCCATCAGATAAGTGCTGCTATCAGCAGGAAAAGAATGGGTTAAGACCCTGTAATTAAGGGTATCCTGCTCTATAATCCGTTCATCAGTATAAATTGTATCGATACTAAATCCTTTCTCAACGGGTTCCAGAGAAATATATTCCTCTTTCAGCATGGTATAACTACCGTAACTTTCCTCACCCTGAAGGTAGGATTCAACCCCATTTTTAGAAACCACATCAAGAACCTTTTCCTGCTGCTGCCTGAGGTAATAGTCGGTATAAGTTCTGGCGATACCACCGATAAGATAGGGCAGGGTCAAGACAAAAAGCAATACGATAGCAAGCTTTGAAAGCGTAATGAAAAGGGTAAGCTTGCTAATTAAATTCACTGTTTCCTGATTTTGTATCCTACACCTCTGACGGTTTCCAACCACTCTACTGATCCGAAAGCACTAAGTTTTTTGCGTATATTCTTGATGTGTACATCAATGTAATTAGAATCATAATCATCATCGGCAAACGTACCCCAGATATGTTCACACAGCTGCATCCTGGTGAGCACTCTGTTTTTATGCAGAAGCAGATAGCTGACCAGGTCAAATTCCTTTCGGGTCAGTTCAATTTCTTTTCCTAAATGGCTGATTATCCGTTTTTGAAGATCTATCTTGAATTCACCCAGATCTATCTCATGGCTATATAAATTAAATTTTCTGCGGGATATTGCCTGCATTCTGGATTGTAACTCAAGTAGTGAAAAGGGTTTAGGCAGATAATCATCGGCACCCAGATCGAGACCAACAATTCGGTCTTCGATGTTTCCTCTTGCTGTAAGAATAATGTAGGCTGCATCAGGATTTAACTTTTTTGCTTCCTGTAAAACCTTTAATCCGTCGAGGTCTGGCAAGCCAAGATCCAGTAAAACAAAGTCATAAGGGTTTACTCCAAGCATTTCCAGTCCCTTTCGTGCATTATGCGCAAGATCGCAGATATAAAATGCCTTTTTTAGAAACGCTTCAACTTCGTATGCAAGAGTTTTTTCGTCTTCGATGAGGAGTACTTTCAAATCAGAATTGGTAGTATAAACTTAAATTAAAAAATGAACGTGTGGTTTGCTTAGACTCTGTAACATTTTTACCTAATGCTGAAACCTGCCATCCGGTCTCAATCAGGTAATTACTTCGGTTATAACCCAATAAAATATTCATATTGTAGGAAATCATATCGTAACTGCTCACTTCCCTTGTTATCAGATAATTTTGTTCACGGTTTATTAATCTGGGATTATTGTTCATTGGGTTAAAAGGCCTGTCGCGCCTTTCGATATATTCTTCCAGATAATGCAGTGTACCTGCCACCAGCTCAAATCCCGGCTCAAAAGAAATAAAATCATTTTTGCTGAACAGACTTCCCAGATTTATGGCCTTCGAGGTGCTTAATGACATAAATAAATCACGCTGTGTACCAAAAGCATAATAGGTATTCAAACTGGTTTTAAAAATGTTCAGGTCATAGGCCAAAGTAGCACTTAACGTATTTTCATTTGCGGCTCCCAATAGTGGTGAGTTTTGAGCAAAAATAGAACGGCTGTATCCAAAGGCTGCATTTAAATTTTGGGATATATCAGCCTCAAAACCGGCAGAAAAATCAAGCACAGATAGGAAGGGGCCTCCTTCATTAATTAATTTATAAGTGCCTGCTGAAAAGTAAAAGCCATTCTTTAATCGTAGAGAAGCGTTAGTAAGTATGTAGGGCAATTTTTGTTCTGCAGTTTGTCCGTAATAGTTGGCATTATTTCCATAGATACCTGCAATTGTAAGAGTCGTCTGCTTGATTTCTTCCTGGGTTGTATCCCGCTGGGCAAATGAATTTCCTGCAATAAGTGAAAAAGTAAGTAATAAAAGAATTCTTGTTTTCATGCTAAAAATATGGAATTCTTAAAAATTAATACCTCCAATTCCTTTCTTCGGTATCCTCATTGGAGGCCTTCTAATTGGAATGCGATCTGTAACTGCCTTTGGCTTTAATTTGGGTATTGAACGTGGAACTTGCTTTATCCCTGATTTCTGACGAATCCGTTGATTTTCAGCTTTAATTTCCTGGATGCGCCTCATCTCTTCCGGCTTAATTTCACCCGGTCTTGTTTCGCCCGGTCTGTTTTCACCAAGTCTGTTTTCATCTGGCTTATTCTCTTTCGGTCTGTTTCCACTAGGTCTGCTATTTTGAGCAGGACGATCCTGCTCCTTTTTATCGCCTCCCCTTCTTATCGGAATAGAATCCTGGAAAATAACAGGAATATTTTCAAGAGCGTTTATTTTGACTGGTCTGCCATTCATTTCAATCTCCACGGCATACAGCATAGCCGGAAGGATGCTACAGATGGCAAACAGAATGACAGTTGAATAAACAGCTATTAATTTCATTTTGTATAAAAATAACGATTACTCGCCCCTCCAGAGGCAAACAATCATTCAATATAAAGACAATAAATATGATAAAAGCCTTAAAAGCTCCGAACTCCAGTATTTGTTCGGATATTTGGCTGGCTGATTCTGGTTTCATTTCCAGTTCTTGTTCTATCCCTTGCGGCGCCAACGGCACCTATGCCCATACCCTTGG
>CAMBFY010000012.1 GCA_945865415.1 Sphingobacterium thalpophilum | reverse complement strand
TGTGCACCCCAGTATTTATCTGCGGGTACATTAACTTCACCCATGGTATCGTGTTCTACTCTATAGGTCATTGGAACAGGTTTGTGTGTTATGCTGCAAATTTAGATTTTTTACCTTGAATCTGGGTCTAAAATTTAGATTTCTATTTGTTACGATCTGAACAAATTTTAGCCCTGTGTTCATAACTCTTTTGTTAATCAGTTTATAATATTTTCTAATTTTCAGCATTCAATCTATACCAAATACATTTCATGAGCAGATATCTCCGTAACAGTTTAGTATTATTTGTCCTTTTTGTTTTAATACAAGCTTGCAGTTCAGATCCTTCAGAAAAAAGAATAAAAAAAAATTTAATTAAGGAAGATTCGGATAGTGTTTTACTTTTTTATGATCCCAGAAAGGCGGATAAACGGATAGATGAAATTGTTATGAATCTTCACAGAAAATCAGGATTTAATGGTAATGTACTGGTAGCAAAAAAAGGTAAGATTATTTATGAAAGAGCAATAGGCTGGGCAGACCACCTTCACAGAGATAGTTTAAAGATCAATTCAGTTTTTGAGCTTGCCTCTGTATCCAAGCCATTTACAGCCACAGCTATAATGATGCTTATTGAAGATGGCAAGTTAAGACTCAATCAGAATGTAAAAGAGTTTTACCCCAATTTTCCATATGATAGTATTACAGTAGAACTTCTTTTAACCCATAAATCGGGTATGATGAATTATGTTTATTTCGTGGATAATCTATGGAAATCACAAAAGAAAAGTGAGCACTCTGGAATTACAAATCAAGAGGTAATGCAATTAATTGCAGAACACAAGCCAAATCCGTACTCTAAACCTAACAGGAGGTTTCATTACAACAATTCCAATTATATGGTTTTGGCAGCAATCATTGAAAAGGTAAGTGGCCAAAAATATTCTCAGTTCATGGCAGATCATATTTTTAAACCACTTGGCATGAAAAACACAGCCGTATATTCTAAAGCAGAATATGACAAAATTACTGTGGATGTAGTAGGTCATGACCGAAGCTGGCGTCGTTCAGTAGCCCAGAATTTTCTTGACGGTCCGGTTGGTGATAAAGGAATTTACAGTACAATTCATGACCTGTATTTATTTGACAGAGCCATGAGAAAAGCGAAATTGTTAAAAGCAGAGACTATGGATTCTGTTTATGCTCCTCATAATTTGATGCAGCGCGGACACTTTAATTATGGATATGGCTGGCGGACATTTGAAAACGGCGATAATAAAGTAGTATATCATACCGGTTGGTGGCATGGTTTCAGGAATATTTATTTAAGACAGTTGAATAAAGACATCACCATAATATTGTTAACTAATCTCACAAATGGGAGTCTGCAAAAATTGGATGAACTTTATGAGATTGCTGGAATGCCTGTTGTCAGAAGGAGCGCCTATTCCGGAAATGGACCAAGTGCAGTTTCTGATGATGAAGATTGATTAAAAGTTTTTTCATAATAAAATTGGGTTACTCATTTTTAAAATACAATTTTTGCCTTCAATAATGGTTAACTTGATGGTATGGATTCGAAGAGCAGAGATTTGATTATTGATGATGATCCAATTCATTAACGAATCATCTCTATGATGAGTATTTTAATAATACTGCAACCCAGGTTGCATTCGTTTTTTTGCAATTGAATACAGAAACTAGCGAATTGATTCCAGGAGTCATTCTTCAGGATTTGAATATGCCTGTTAATGATGGTTTGGATTTTCTGGAAGCTTTTAAAACATTTAAAGAAACACTTAAATGTATCATCAAAATTTATATTGTCTCATATTCGCTTGATGAAAAGGATCATTTTCGCTCAAAACAGTCTGCCAGCGTTAAAGATTTCATTTCAATGCCATTATTACCAGATATAATCAGGACAATAAATAATGCCCATTAATTTTATGTAGACTATGTTTGATAAATTATTACAA
Organism: Sphingobacterium thalpophilum; assembly: GCA_945865415.1. Taxonomy (GTDB): domain Bacteria; phylum Bacteroidota; class Bacteroidia; order Sphingobacteriales; family Sphingobacteriaceae; genus Daejeonella; species Daejeonella thalpophilum_A. Next base: position 22,979 of record CAMBFY010000012.1, on the reverse strand, counting down.
GCTCAGCAAAAGGCTGAGGAAATAAAAAAGAGATTGGATTTAATTTCTGTTTCTGCTGAAGTAGAAGGCGGTAATATTAAAATTATTTCGAATGCTAATAAGCATATTTCATCGATTTCAATTAATCCTGAATTTTTACGATCAGTGGATCAGGAAGAGTTAGAAGAATTACTTGTTGCTGTAGTAAACAAGGTTTTGGCTCAGGCTGATAATGTAAATCAAACAGAGATGCAGGCTGTTACCCGTGAAATGATGGGAGACCTTGGAAATTTGTTCGGAAAATAGTAATGATCAGCTTTTTTGTTTTCAGATGACTGTTCCATTTAGAATTACAGCCTTTTTTTTGACCACGACAATACCGTCTTTAATGGAATGTGTTTTAAAATCTCCATTTTGGAGATGATTACCACCATTAATTCTGACATCGTTTCCAATGAAACAATTTTTATCAATAATCGCATTTTTTATATAGCATCTTTTACCAATACCCATAACCGGAAGTTTGAACGCTGCGGCTTCTTCTAACTCACTTAGAGTTTGATAACGGTCTCCTCCCATAACATAGCTATTCACGATGGTAGTGCCTGTTCCGATCCTTGTCCTGATACCGATAACTGATCGTTCTATCCTGCTGGCGTTAATGATACATCCATCGGCAATTATAGTTTTTTCTAAGGTTGTTCCTGATATTTTTGATGGCGGCAACATTCTTGCCCTCGAATAGATAGGCCTCTTATCGAAGAGGTTAAACTCCGGAATATCATCTGTCAATCCAATATTGGCATCGAAGAACGAGTGAATATTACCGATATCTGTCCAATAACCTTCAAATTTGTAACTTAGGACTTTGTGTTCATCAATTGACTGGGGAATGATTTCTTTACCAAAGTCAGTTCTTGCATTATCCTCTAGTAATTTAAAAAGTAATTTTTTATTAAACAGGTAGATACCCATCGATGCAAGGTATTCTTTCCCCTTTTTCTTCAGGCCTTCACCAACATCTGATTTCCAATCTGGGAGGAGCTCCTTTTTGGGTTTCTCAATAAATGAGGTTATCAAATTATTTTCATCGGCTTTCAGGATTCCAAATTCACTTGCGTCTTTGCCATTTACCGGAATTGTTGCAATACTAATCTCAGCACCACTTTGCTCATGATTTTTGACCATTTCACTAAAATCCATTTGATATAACTGATCTCCGGAAAGAATCAGAATATATTCACATTGATGCTGAGTTAAATAACCAAGACTCTGCCTCACGGCATCAGCAGTGCCCTGAAACCAGGTGCTGTTGCCAGGTGTCTGTTCTGCAGCCAGGATGTCTACAAATGCTTCGCTGAAAAAACTAAAATGGTAAGTATTTTTTATGTGCTTATTTAACGAGGCAGAGTTGAATTGGGTTAATACGAATATTCTTTCGATACCAGAATTAAGACAATTTGAAATTGGAATATCCACAAGTCTATATTTTCCTGCGATTGGCACTGCCGGTTTAGAACGGGTATCAGTTAAAGGATAAAGGCGTGAACCTTGTCCGCCACCCAAAACAACCGATAATACTTTAGAATTTATCTCAATCATTGCTCAAGCTTTTATAAAGGTTAATATATTCTTCTGCTGATTTATCCCATGAAAAATTCAGGAGCATCAGTTTTTTTCTTATAGTAGTCATATTCACCGAATCTTTATACAATTCACAAGCTCTGCCTACAACAGTAATTATGCTTTCTATTGTGAGCTCATTAAAACTAAGTCCATATCCAGCGGCCTCCTTTAAATCAATTACGGTATCTCTTAAACCACCCGTATTATGAACTATGGGTACGGTTCCATAGCGCATGGCATATAGCTGGTTTAAACCGCATGGCTCAACCCTTGATGGCATAATCAGAAAATCAGCACCGGCATAAATTCGATGTGAAAGCACTTCATCATATCCAATATAAACACCGTATTGTTTTTTATGTTTTATGGATAGATTTTTTAATTCTTTTTCAGTTTTTGGATCTCCTGAACCTAAAATAAGAAAATTTAACTTTCCTTTATAAGTATTTATACACGATACAATGGCTTCAGGAAGTAAATCCGCTCCTTTTTCCCCAACCAGTCGTCCGATAAAAACGATAAGTGGTTTATTATTGCTCAAGCCAAATTCTTTGCAAAGTTGTTTTTTGTTTTCCTTTTTACCTTCATCAAAACTTTCCATCGAATAGGTTTTGAAGATCATCGGATCCTTCTCCGGATTCCAAACCAGAGTGTCTATTCCATTAATTATTCCTGATCCTTTTGATTCTTCCATCTGGAATAATTTCTCAAGACCATTTGAATTCAGCGATAATTCTTTGAGGTAGCTTGGTGAAACCGTAGTAAATTTCCAACAGCACTTAACTGATGTTGCAAGTGAATTTATACAATTAGCCCAATCCAGAAGACCTGCTTTACTAAGGTCGAAGGCAGGAAGGTAAGAGATTTTATCCCAGCCCAAGCAACCCTGATATTGACCATTGTGTATGGTGCAGATAGTTGGAATTGATGCCAGAGACTTATACATAATACCATGGGAAACCAGAAAGGGAATCAGACCTGTATGGTGATCATGACAATGTATAATATCAGGCTTTTTATCTGATTTGTTTATCCAATCAAGGAATGAGAGTTGGAAACTGATAAATTGCTCAATTTCATCAGGATAGCAATATATTTCGGGCCGTTCAAGCAGACCGGGTATTTGAATTAGATATAATTCAAAACCCAGTGTTTTATTCCTTTCTCTGAGAATAGTATAGTCAAAAGCTTTTGCCCCTAGTTTTGCTGTTGATTTGAATACAAGGTCAAAAGTATGTTCATGAACGAATTTCCTGTCGTAATAAGGCAAAATGACTGAAGCCTTGATGCCGGCTTGACAAAGGTATTTTGGAAGCGCACCAACAACATCCCCAAGTCCGCCAACTTTGGCAACCGGATAGCATTCTGCGCTGAGGTGCATGACATTCATAAAGGAAGATTGAATTTAAGAAATCTTAAGTATAAAACTTAATTCAATAAGATAACAAAATATCAGCCGATTTTCCAATTCTGCATAATTCCGATTTAATTAATGAGCTTCCAACCAGTTTCTTCCTTCACCAACTTCTACTAGAATTGGAACCTCCATTTTAATCGCGTTTTTCATACGATCAATAATTATTTTTTTCATTATTTCGGTTTCATTGACTATTACATCAAAAACCAATTCATCATGTACCTGCATGGTCATTTTTGAACCCAGTTTATAATCTTTTATGTCCTGATGAATACTGATCATTGCAATCTTGATCATGTCTGCAGCTGAACCCTGAATTGGTGCATTGATAGCATTTCGCTCAGCAAAGCCCCTGACTGTCTGATTAGCTGAATTAATATCCCTAAGGTAACGTCTTCTACCCATAATTGTTTCTACATACCCATTTTCCCTGGCAAAAGTCATGGTATCATTCATGTAGTTTTTAATTTTGGGATAGGTATTGAAATAATTTTCAATAATTTCTGTTGCTTCCTTTCTGGGGATACCCAGATTTTGGGAGAGCCCAAAAGCCGACTGCCCATAGATTATTCCAAAGTTAACGGCCTTAGCATTCCTTCTTTGAGTAGAACTTACTTCTTCAAGAGCAATGCCATAAACTTTTGCCGCTGTTGAAGTATGAATATCCAGACCGTTAACAAAAGCTTCCATCATGTTTTGATCTTTACTGATCTCAGCAATAATCCTTAATTCGATTTGGGAATAATCTGCTGATAATATTACATGATCATTATCTCTCGGTATAAAGGCTTTTCTAACTTCCCTGCCACGCTCAGTGCGGATTGGAATATTCTGAAGATTGGGATTATTTGAGCTTAAACGACCTGTTGCTGCAACTGCCTGATTATAAGATGTATGTACTCGACCCGTTTTCGGATTAATCATTTGAGGCAAAGCATCGACATAAGTGGATTTCAATTTTTGTAGTTGTCTGAAATCAAGAATATCGGCTACAATATCACTCTTATTAGCCAGCCTTAAAAGAACATCTTCTCCTGTCTGATATTGTCCTGTTTTAGTTTTTTTTGCTTGTGGATCCAGATGCAATTTATCAAAAAGAACTTCGCCAAGTTGTTTGGGTGAAGCGATATTGAATTTTACACCTGCCTTTTCGTAAATAGTTGATTCGAAAGCCCGGATATCAATATCAAGTATTTTAGAAAATTCCAATAGTGCTTCCTGATCAATTCTTACTCCTTCATGTTCAATATCAGCGAGAACATAAATCAGTGGATTTTCAATTTCCTGAGCAAGTTTCCAGGCATTGGCTGATTTTAAAATGGGTTCAAATTCGGTCTTTAGTTGTAAGGTAATATCAGCATCCTCTGCTGCATATTCTTTTACCTTTTCTAGGTCAGCATCCCTCATATTTCCCTGATTTTTACCTTTATTACCGATTAGTGTGCTAATGCTTATCGGACTATAATTCAGGTAATTTTCAGCTAAAAGATCCATGTTATGTCGTGAATCGGGGTCTATCAGGTAATGGGCGAGCATGGTATCGAACAGTTCGCCCTGTATGTTGATACCATACCATTTTAGAACCAGAATATCATATTTTATATTCTGCCCGCTCTTAGAAATCAAAGGGTTTTCTAAGAGCGATTTAAATTCAGATAAAATAGTTCTGCATTCCCTTTGGTCCGCTGGAAGAGGAACATACCATGCTGTACCTTTCGAAACACTGAAAGAGAGTCCGACAAGCTCGCAATTATTTGCATCAAGCCCTGTAGTTTCAGTATCAAAACAGAACGAGCTGTGTTCATTGAGTAAGCGAACGAGGCTGGTTCTTTTCTCAATGGTATCTGCCAATTGATAATTATGATCAGTATTACTTATATTTTTAAAGCTCTGTGGTGTTTGCGAAGTATTTGTTTCTGCTCCACCGCCTGAACTAATGGGTATTTGAACATCATTATTTCCAAAAAGATCCATTTGTCCTGATGATGGAACGGATTTTATTTCTGCAATGCTGAAGTCATCACCAAAAACTCTTTTTCCAAGCGTACGAAACTCCAGTTCTGCAAAAAGAGGTTCCAGTAATTCCCGATTCGGTTCATCAACATGCAAAGCATCCACATCAAGATCTACCGGTGCATTTAGCATAATAGTAGCCAGTTTTTTTGAAATCAAACCCTGCTCAGCAAAGTTTTCCACATTCTCACGAAGTTTACCTTTCAGTTCATGACTATTACTGATCATATTTTCGATCGAACCGTATTGTTTGATCAATAATTTTGCAGTTTTTTCACCAATTCCTGGAATTCCCGGGATATTATCTACCGCATCTCCCCATAAACCCAAAATATCTATTACCTGTTCAACACGATCAATTTCCCATTTTTCAAGGATCTCTTTTACGCCCTGAATTTCCATTCCATTTCCCATTCGGGCAGGTTTGTAGATGAAGATATTTTCGGAGACCAGTTGTCCGAAGTCTTTGTCAGGAGTCATACAATAAACCGTGAAGCCCTCGAGTTCTGCCTTTTTAGCAAGAGTGCCTATTAAGTCATCAGCCTCATAACCATCAGAAAATATAACCGGAATATTAAACCCTTCTATAAGACGAACGATATATGGAATTGCAGCAGATAGATCCTCAGGCATTGCCTGACGATTAGCTTTATACTCAGTAAAATCAATGTGCCTTTCAGTAGGAGCAGCGGTATCAAAAACCACAGCCATGTGCGTTGGGTTTTCTTTCTTCAGGACCTCCAGTAAGGTATTGGTGAACCCCATAATGGCCGATGTATTTAGCCCTCCGGAAGTAAACCTTGGATTTTTACTCAATGCAAAATGTGCTCTGTATATCAGGGCAAATGCATCTAAGAGAAATAGTTTTTTCATTTTATTGGTGATTTTCAGGAATATTTCCTCTAAAAATTATTTTGCAAAACAGCTTTCAATATGGTCGTTTACCATTCCTATTGCCTGCATATGCGCATAACAGATAGTTGTTCCAAAGAATTTAAACCCCCTTTTTATCATGTCTGCACTAATACGGTCAGACAGTTCAGTTCTGGTTGGTAAATCTTTGTGACTACTTAATTTATTAAAAATCGGTTTTTTATCTGGTAAAAATCCCCAGATGTAACTGGAGAAGGAACCGAATTCTTTTTGAATTCTCAAAAATAACTGAGCATTGCTTATAGCAGCATTAACTTTTAATCGGTTTCGAATGATTCCTTCATTCTGTAATAATCTTTCAACATCTTCCTGGCTAAATGCAGCAACTTTTTGGGCATCAAAATCTGCAAAGGCTTTTCTGTAATTTTCGCGTTTGCGCAAGATAGTAATCCAGCTGAGCCCCGCCTGTGCGCTCTCAAGAATTAAAAATTCAAATAAAATCTGATCATCATAAACAGGTTTCCCCCATTCTTCATCATGATATCTCACGTAAAGCGGATCGGTTCCACACCAAGTACATCGTACAATATTTTGATTTTGGTTCAAGTTTGGGCAATTAAAATAGCATTACATGCTGCTGTTAATTTAATTCAAAATTCAATATGATCAGGATAAACTAGTATTGAGTTCTTCCCAGTATTCCAGTGCTCTCCGGTAATGAGGTATAACAATAGAACCACCCACAAGATTTGCAATCATGAAGATCTCATTCATTTCGGAATTGCTAACCCCTTCATCATAACACTTACCCAGATGATATTTAATGCAATCGTCGCAGCGTAAAACCATGGAGGCTATAAGTCCGAGCATTTCTTTTGTTTTGACATTTAGTGCACCATTGGCATAGGTTGTAGTGTCCAAAGCCATGAAACGTTTGATATTAGTATCAGCAGTTTCCATGATGCGTTCATTCATCCTGGTCCTATAGTTATTGAAATCATTGATCATTTTTCCCATAATGTAAATTTATTGCGATTATTTATATTAAAAACATCTTAATCTTACAGCTCTACAGTTGGATCCCAGAAGATATTTTTGAAATCAAGAACTTTATCATTTACAACTTTTATACCTTCATTTTCAAGTAGTTGCTGCATCATGTCTGATGAACCAAAGTGAAATTTACCGCTTAATAAGCCATTTCTGTTCACTACCCTTTGAGCAGGTACGGGAGGAAAGGCAGAATGGGAAGCATTCATGGCATAACCGACCATTCTTGAAGAGCCTTTTGATCCCAGATAAGAAGCTATTGCGCCGTAAGAACTTACCCTCCCTTTTGGTATTAGCCTAACAACCAGGTACACCTGTTCATAGAAACTAAGCTTGTCCATTTATTCAAAACTAAACTTCAGGTAGTTTATATTTTTATTCTTGGCAAGATACTTTTTCTCGTAATAAGTTTTGATCGAAAGTATATCATTTACAAATTCTGAATTATAAAGATCGGCGGTACTTATATGTTTAATAAGGCTTAATTCTTTGATTTTGGAATTAGTGAAGATATACAAAAGGTCGCTATCTGTTTTTAAGTGCACCGGACCACCTTTTTTAAGCACCTTTTTGTACATGTCCAGGAAACGGCTGGAGGTAAGTCGCTTTTTCTCCCGGCTTACCTGTGGTTGCGGGTCTGGGAATGTGATCCAAATTTCTGAAACTTCAGATTCAAAAAAATAATCTAGCAGGTTTTCAATCTGAATCCTAAGGAATGCTACATTTGAAATTTTTTCTTCAATTGCAGTTTTTGCACCACGCCAGATGCGGTTTCCTTTATAATCAATGCCTATAAAATTTATTTCCGGAAACAATTGGGCAAGTTTGACGGTATATTCGCCCTTACCACATCCCAGTTCGAGGATCAAGGGATTATTGTTATTAAAATGATGTTTGGCCCAGCAGCCTTTTAATACTTTTCCATCTTCAAGCTCTATGACATTGTCAAAAGCTGTAATTTCTGCAAAGCGTCTAAGTTTATCCTTTCCCATTTCTAATTTAAAATGCGAGTAAAAATAGTTCTATCTTTGCACACTCTATAATAATGGAAAAAACATCGAAAATATATATAGCTGGTCATCGAGGAATGGTTGGTTCTGCTATTTTCAGAAAGCTCGACAAGGAGGGGTATTCAAATCTAATAACTCGCACTTCTTCCGAACTTGATTTGAAAAATCAGCAGGCAGTGGCTGATTTTTTCATAAAGGAAAAGCCGGAATATGTATTTCTTGCCGCAGCAAAAGTTGGGGGAATAATAGCAAATGATACCTTCAGGGCTGATTTTTTATATGAGAATTTATCAATTCAAAACAATGTAATCCATCATTCTTATTTAAATAGAGTAAAGAAGCTCATGTTTTTGGGTTCAAGCTGTATTTATCCTAAATATGCACCCCAGCCACTGAAGGAAGAATACCTTTTAACTGGTTTACTTGAAACGACTAATGAGCCTTATGCCATAGCTAAGATTGCAGGAATTAAAATGTGTGAAGCATATCGAGCTCAATATGGATGTAATTTTATATCTGTTATGCCAACAAATTTGTATGGCTTTAATGATAATTATCATCCACAAAATTCACATGTTTTGCCGGCATTGATAAGAAAATTTCATGAAGCGAAATCAAGCTCTGCAGATCATGTCACTATTTTGGGAACCGGTAATCCCCGGCGTGAGTTTTTATTTTCAGATGACCTTGCGAATGCATGCTATTTTCTAATGCATCATTATAACGAAGCAGGCATGATTAATATTGGGACCGGCGAGGATCTAAGTATTAAAGATTTAGCTTTGTTAATTCAAAAAATAATCGGGTTTGAGGGTGATTTGGTTTTTGATCTTTCCAGTGCTGATGGTACTCCACGAAAGCTGCTGGATGTTTCAAAATTGCACAGCAAAGGCTGGAAGCATGATATTAAGCTGGAACAGGGTATAAGGATGGTTTATAATGATTTTATATTGCATTATTCATAAAAAACCCCAAAATAATAACTGGAGTTGTATATTAATAAGTTTCACTATCTGGTGGGATACCATAATTTTCAAGTTCAGGGTCTTGTCTTTTCTTCCTTTTACTTGATTTTATCCAATCTGATAATTTATTGATTAAATCAGTCAAAAGATCTTTATTTACAGTTTTTGCTGTATTCTGTGAGAGTAATTCGACCAGTGTTTTTAGAAGAAAGCCCGATCTTGGGAATATAAATTTATTCATCACAACCGGCAAAGCTATTCTGAATATACTGGTAACCCAGTCCTGATTTAGACTACCCGGTTCGTTTCTGCTTGGCTTAAAAATCGGACTTACCCAATCGTTTACTTTACCGAATAGCATAAGGGGTATACGGAACCTGTTGGTAATCCTGTCGGTTTCGATTTTTAAATCACCTTCTATTTCAGATCTTATAGTCCTTAATCGAAGAATTTCCGACCGCAAATCATCACTATTTTGAATCTTTGTTCTCATGTTGGTCTTCGTTTCTATCCTTAAAAATTTTTTCTATCACTATATTAATGATGCGTTTCTCCAGATATTTTTCTTTGATGGAATTCAAAATGATAGCTCCGAGAAGATAGAGCCCAGCTACAATTAAAAAACCGCCGTAGGTATTGTTCAAAACTTCGGATAAATAAAATCCAAGTGCAAAGCTGCCAAATAAACCTGCGAGAACCGTAAGGATCAAGACAAGGCCAGCAATTAGTAAACCGGCAAATAATTGTGATCCTTTAGCTACAGCACTGAGAACAGTCAGCTCTGTTCGAACCTGGATATATTCTTTAACTTTCTCAATTATAATTTGCGGATCAACTTCTGGTTCTTCCATTACCCGTAGATGTTTTAAGCATTTTTAACCTTATTAATTTTACGTTCTGTTTCTTTGACAATGCTGCTGGCACCTGCTTGTGCTTGGGTATAATCATTTTCAGCTGAACGTATATTTGAACGTATATTTTCAACAACTTGATCCTTGAATTCACTAAGGTTTTCAATCTCTTCAGCGGCACGATCTTTAATGCTATCTCCAAGATTTTTTAATGAATCACTAAGTTTATCACGGGTATCAGATCCCTTTTCAGGAGCAAATAATATTCCCAAGGCTGCTCCTGCTGCTATACCGGCTAGCAGTGCGATTAAAATTTTTGTATTATCTCTCATGATTGATTATTTTTTTATTTCTTATACTAGTCTATGATATATCAAAATGTTATTCATTCCCGATAGATTTCAGTTTTTCAAGCCGTTCAGTTGCCAGCATACTTGTTTTGTATATTCTTATGGTTAACATAAAGTACGATATTAATAACGGACCAAACACTAAGCCTAGAATACCAAAGATGGATACACCAATAATCACGCCAACTACTGTTATGATAGGATGGGTACCTGAAATCTCCTTTGCAATAATTAGACGCAGCACATTATCAAGGTTGGTTATTATGACGAAACCAAAAAGTAGAATTCCCTATCCGGAGGTATCATTTCCATTTGCAAATTCAATTATTGCTGCAGGGATAAATACAAGTGGTGCAGATGAGGCTGGTCTAACTTGGAAGCGGTTTTATCTAATTATTCTATTATTATTCGATCTAATCCAGATTGATAGCTTTCATTTTATTGTAGAGTGTCTTACGGTCGATGTTCAAAATTTTCGCTGCTTTGGTCTTATTAAAATTCACCTCTTTTAGCACCTTCAGAATTGTTTCATGCTCAGCCTCCGTAGCTGCATTTTTCAAATCATGCTTTTTTGGGTTAAATGATGTATTTGAAACAATGCTATTTTCAATAGTAGATGCTTTTGCAAATGTTGAGATTTCAAGTGGTAAAGCGTTCAGTTGAATTTGGTCACCTTCAGTAATCAATGTAGCACGGCGAATTACATTTTTCAATTCACGTATATTTCCAGGCCAGTTATAAGTCATCATACACTCAATAACTTTTGAGGAGAAACCAGTAACATTTCTGTTTAATTCAGCATTTGCTGCTTTTAAAATGTGTTCTGCAAATAGTGGAATGTCTTTACCACGGTCACGCAGTGGAGGAATTATAATATTGAATTCATTAAAACGATGGAATAAATCCTCTCTAAATCGTCCTTTTTGAATTGCATCATTCAGGTTTTCATTTGTAGCAACAAGAATTCTAACATCAAGATCGATTTCTTTTGTACTTCCGATTCTCTTCACTTTTCGTTCCTGTACAGTTCTTAACAATGCAGCCTGAATTTCATAGGAAAGGTTACCAACCTCATCCAGAAATAATGTCCCACCATTTGCCATTTCGAAATGCCCAATTTTAGTATACATTGCCCCCGTGAATGAACCTTTCTCATGACCAAAAAACTCGCTTCCTGCCAAATCTTTTGTAAGGGAACCACAATCCATTGCAATGAATGGTTTATTTTTTCTCGGGCTGTTAAAATGAATACTTTTAGCAACAGATTCTTTACCTGTACCGCTCTCCCCAATAAGAATAACGCTATAATTAGTTGGGGCTACTAGTTTTATTTGTTTTAAGAGTTCGAGAGAAGCCGGGCTTTTTCCAACCACAAATTCCTCAGGCATAACGCTTCGAATATTATCGCCCTGATTTTCTGCTTCATGTTCTTTGACCTCATTATTATTTATAATTTTCTGAGCCTCAAGTGCCTTTGCGATCGTATTGAGTATCTCATCGGGGTACAAAGGTTTTGATATATAATCAAAGGCACCCATTTTTATCAGCTCAACCGCTAGTTTTGTATCAGAATATCCTGTAATGATTATTACGCCAGTGTTTGGATAGGAAGTTTTGATTTTTTTTAATATCTCCCTGCCATCGGTATCTTCAAGTCGAAAATCACAGAGAACTAAATCAAATTCCTCCTTTGTCATTAACTCTAGAGCACTTATTCCACTGGTACTTGTTTTAACTTCAAAACCATTTCTGGTCAGAAATTTGGAAAGAATTATACCAATGTTTATTTCGTCATCTATAATTAATATTTTTTTCATATTTCTTAAGGTAAACAGAGGGGTCGTAAACCATATTTTTACCCTGCAAATCTAAGCCTTTTCTAATAATTGGGCAATATTTTCTACAGTTTTTTATGATAATTTTATCATTTGCCAGTGAATTCGGCCTTTCTTTTAGATAAGAATGCTTCAACACCTTCTTTGAAATCTTCTGATCCAAAGCAGTTGGAAAATTCATAAATTTCGCTTTCATAGCCATTAATACCATCTGCGGAAGCGGCATTAATAGCTCTGATGGCACAAGCTACGGCAAACGGAGAGCGGGTCATGATCTTTTTCATAATTTCAGAGGCTTTTGTAAGAAGCTCTTCCGGTTCAAAAATGTGATTAATAAGTCCGGTTCTGAATGCCTCATCAGCATTGATCATATCTGCTGTTAGTATAATTTCCATGGCTCTTCCTTTACCAATCAGTTCAGTTAGCCTCTGCGTACCACCATAACCAGGAATAAGTCCCAGGCTTACCTCAGGCAGCCCCATCTTTGCCGTAGATGATGCCACCCTAATGTGACATGCCAAAGCAAGTTCAAGACCTCCACCCAATGCGAAGCCATTTATTGCAGCAATGATTGGTTTGGAGTGATTTTGTATAACATCAAACACTTTGTTTTGTCCTTCACGAGCAAGATCTCTACCATCATCTGGATTAAAGTCTGCAAATTCAGAGATATCTGCGCCTGCAACAAACGCTTTCTGGCCGGCGCCTGTAATTATAATTCCTCCAATCTGCTCATCATGACTTGTACTTGAAATGATATCATGAAGTTCTGCCAAAGTAATTTTATTCAATGCGTTGAGTTTGCTCTCGCGATTGATTGTAATGTATAGAATGCGTTCACGGTTTTCGACTAGTAGGTGCGAGTAGTTCATTTTTTGGAAATTATGATTGTGGCGATCAATGCCCTTGGTTGAATTGATAATTTTTGATCAAAAAGTTCTGTTGTCTCTTACCCAATTTTGTATGTAAGACACTATATCTCCGGTATGAGTACCAGGTTGAAAAAGTTTACCAACTCCCATATCATGTAATGTTTTCATATCATTGTCTGGAATTATACCACCGCCGGTTACGAGAACATCTGTCAGGCCTTTTTCTTTCATAAACTGAATTATTTTTGGAAAAACAGTCATATGAGCCCCTGAGAGAATGGAAACTCCGATTGCATCAACATCTTCTTGAAGGGCGGTATTAACCACCATTTCAGGAGTTTGGCGAAGACCTGTATAAATCACTTCCATTCCTGCATCCCTCAGTGTGCTTGCAATGATTTTTGCGCCACGGTCATGACCGTCGAGTCCAACTTTAGCAACCAGCACCCGAATAGGGCGATTTAGTGATTCTGACATATTAATGTAAAAGTAAGAAGAAAATTGTATTGTAACTTCCATTTCTGGAATGGAACCAGGTGAATTTATCAGGATTCTGAATAAGATATCCCCACAAATAAATTTTGTTATTTTTGCAATCTTTAATTCTGTGTATGAGTGAAGAAAAGTCATTAAATTTTTTAGAGGAGATCATTGAAGATGATATCCGAAATGGTAAAAACAGTGGACGTGTTCTGACGCGTTTTCCTCCTGAACCAAACGGGTATTTGCATATTGGACATGCTAAATCAATTTGTCTGAATTTCGGTGTCGCCGCAAAATATAATGGTAAAACTAATCTCAGGTTTGACGACACGAATCCTACTACCGAAGATGTTGAATATGTTGATAGTATAAAAAAAGATATTCAATGGTTAGGTTTTAAATGGGATAAGGAATTGTATTCATCAGATTATTTTGAGCAATTGTATGATTTTGCAGTTCAGTTAATCAAAAAAGGTCTGGCTTATGTTGAAGATGCCACTGCTGAGGAAATTGCAGCTGCCAAAGGTAGTCCGACTGAACCCGGAAGTCCAACCCCCTCACGGAGTCGCAGTGTTGATGAGAATTTAATTCTTTTTGGAGAAATGAAGGAGGGTAAACATCCAGATGGAGCTTTGGTACTTAGGGCTAAAGTTGATCTTGCCTCACCCAATATGCATTTGAGAGATCCTTTAATGTACCGCATCAAGCATGCTCATCATCACCGAACAGGTAATCAATGGTGTATTTATCCAATGTATGACTTTGCTCATGGACAGTCAGATTCAATGGAGCAAATTACCCATTCCATTTGTACTCTTGAGTTTGTTCCTCATCGCCCGCTTTATGAATGGTTTATTCAAAACTTAAGTATTTTTCCTTCCAGGCAGTATGAGTTTGCTCGTCTGAATATGAATTATACAGTTATGAGCAAAAGAAAATTGCTTCAACTGGTAAATGAAAAGTATGTAAGTGGTTGGGATGATCCAAGAATGCCAACTATCAGTGGTTTACGTCGCCGTGGTTATACCCCTCTTGCAATCCGGAATTTTAGTGAGCGAATAGGTATTGCACGGCGCGAAAACTTAATCGATTTAAGTTTATTGGAGTTTTGTATCCGGGAGGATCTAAATAAAATTGCATGGCGGAGAATGGTTGTACTTGATCCATTGAAACTTATCATCACTAATTACCCAGAAGGCAAGACTGAACTAATGGAGGGTGAAAACAATCCGGAGCTTGAAAACGGCGACGGATTTCGTCATATTCCATTTAGTTCTGAGTTATGGATTGAGCAGGACGACTTTATGGAAGAACCTTCCAAAAAGTACTTCAGACTGGGTCCCGGACTTATGGTTCGTTTAAAACATGCTTATATTGTTCGCTGTGATAGTTTTTTAAAGGATGAAAGTGGTAATGTTACCGAAGTTCATTGTACTTATATCCCTGAATCAAGAAGCGGAACAGATACCAGTGGAATTAATGTTAAAGGCACCATTCACTGGGTTTGTGCTTTGGCAGCAGAAGAAGCTGAAATACGGTTATATGACCGCTTGTTTAGGGTTGAAGATCCTTCTAATGAGGCCGATGATTTTAAAGAGTATATTAATCCGAATAGTTTAACGATAATCAACAAGGCTTTTATTGAGCCTGATCTGATAAATGCTGAGTCCGAGAAAGGGTATCAGTTCATCCGAAAAGGGTATTTTAGTCTGGATAGGGACTCAAAACCAGGTAAGCCAATCTTTAACAGGACAGTGACCTTAAAAGATACTTGGGCAAAAGAATCTCAAAAATCCTGATCTAAAAACTATAAGTATTTCTTATAAAGGTTAAAGAGAATTTGTTTTTCCTCCTCATTCAGAATTCCGGTTAATTCTTTCTGCACAAAATGAAGTTGAAATGATTTAATAGCGTTCTCTGGATTTTTTGTGTCATATCCAATTATTCTGAGTGCTTCAATCGGATTGAATGAATCCGGTACAGAATCTGTAAGCACCTGATCTTGCCAAAGTCCGAAGCCGTTTTCTGCAAGTTTTTTCCAAGGGAAATTAATGCTTGGATCTACTTTCCTACCTGGCGCAATATCTGAATGACCTATGAAGTTTGTAGCAGGAATATTGTATGTTCTTTTTAGCTTAGATAAAACACTTAAAAGACCTTCAATTTGCACATCTGAAAATTGCTCTAAGCCATTGTTATCAAGCTCTATTCCTATTGATGAAGAATTAATATCGGTCATATTCCCCCAATTTGCTGCACCACCATGCCATGCCCTTAAATAATCATTCAGCATTTGATAAATTATACCATCCTTCCCGATTACATAATGAGCACTTACCTGAGTTTTGGATGTAGTGAATGTTTTAAGAGTTTGTTCTGTAGAATTTTGAGCGGTATGGTGAATAATCACATAATTTGGTTTCCGGAGCCCAAAATTGGTGGTTCCTACAAAGTCTTGTCCTGTAGGATTTACCGGTCTTGATCTGATTGTTTTACTTAATTCTTTGGTTTGTTTTTTATAGAATTTGTTCGTTTGGCCGTATGGTACTGTTGAGCATGACATCGTAGCCAAGATCAATCCACCGAAAAATAGCTGTTTGATTTTTTTTGACATGTTTTGAAGGAATTAACAGACTTCCAATTTACAAAATTAAAATTCGCGAAACTTTTGAGTTTTAATCACCCAAAGTTCCTTTCTTTTTGAATAAAATTTATTTGACAGTTAACCGCTTTAACTTGCAGTTCTTATTGCTGTGTGGTAGATTGTTCAACGGTGTTTTGAAGAGTTTCCCTAACTAATTTGTACCCATTATGTATGGGACATGGATAAGAAATGGAGTGTTTTTTAGTCTCAGGACCAAATTTTTGATGACCGTCTTACCATCAATTGCATAAACGATATTTATAACAAGTTGTTCTAATTGAAACTTTTTAATGTAAAATTCTCCGAATGTTCCTTTTGATTAATTAATTAGAAAAAAGTTTTTTATGAACCTTCTGTAAGTCACCTGAATTGTTTACTAACAGCCAGCGTGATTTCAAATTTGTTATTTCACAACGATTGTTTGGGTCGATGTGGTACAGGCATTAAATATACCTAATGCTCCATTATTGAAATTACTATCAGGATTTGCAGGAGCCACCGGAGGACCTCCGTTTCCTCCTATTTGGCTAAGAGCAAAAAAATATTTGAATACATTTCGATCAATTGTTTGCATTTCAATTTCCACAACATCTCCAGATTTAAGATCTTCATCTCCATCAAAGATGATCACATCAGATACTGCATTCCCATCATTAAAACGATCTTCAAAAACAAGGTCATCCTGTATTTTATTATTAACTTTCAAAATGTAGCGGTATTGGTTTTGTATTTTAGGAGGATCATTATAATAAACGATAGGGAAAATATTTGAATTTCCAAAAAACGAGAGTGTTTTAAACCCAACAGAATCCGGAAACACAGGGAAGGGCATGGTTGATTGTGCTGTGTAAGTTTTTCCTTCAGATATTACTTCCATAGTATAGGTTAGACCAGGGTTTCCTCTAAATCGAGTGCTTCTGTAGACACCATCAGCGACTTCAGTAAAAGCTATAGATTGACCTAAAATTGACTTTAATGTTACTTGAGCCCCTTTGACCCCATTAAAAGTGGTTTGTTTATTAAATGGAAGTGTTTTGGATATCCTAACAAAATGATTTTGATGTTGATTACTAAGCGTTGCATCAATTACAATGACCGGAGCTGCAACTTTCAACTCAAGATCAATCACTTTTTCGCAAGATGATAGAATAAATAGGGTAATAATTGACCCAATAACTAATTTTAAATTCTTGATTAACTGTCTCATGATTAAAATTTAAAATTCCAGGTAACAGAAGGAATAAACCCGAATAAAGTAGTTTGTACAGCCTGAGTTCTTGTTGAATTATCAGGATCTTCTCTGAAATCAATAGTATATGCATTTTGCCGGTTGTACAGATTATATATGCCAAATGACCAACTTGATTTTAACTTTTTATTTGGTTTACCTTCAAGTGTAGCTGACAGATCTAAGCGATGATAGTCTGGTAATCGATCTGAGTTTCGGGCAGGATAAGAGAAAATCGTTCTATTATTGAGTAAATACTTTCCAGAAGGAAAAGTAACTGCATTCCCGGTATTAAACACAAAAGTTGATGAAAAAGTCCAACGCTCACCGGCTTTATAAATTCCAACAAGAGAAAGGTCATGCGTACGGTCTTGTCTTGCATTAAACCACTTACCATTATCAATATCATCAAATTGACGTTCAGTTTTAGATAAGGTATATCCTAGCCAGCCATTGAATTTCCCAAATCGTTTCTTAACGAAAAATTCTATTCCATAAGCTCTGCCATCACCAAAAATAAGCTCTGATTCAACATTGGTATTGCCTCTCAAATCGGTACCACTTCTGTAATCGATCTGATTCTGCATCTGCTTGAAATAAACCTCAGTAGAAAATTCATAATTATCGTCGTTGAAGTTTCTGAAGTATCCCAAAGAAATTTGATCGGCAATTTCGGGTTTGACATTATTACTGTTCATGATGTACAAATCTGTTGGTGAACTGGCTGTTGAATTTGACATCAAATGTAGATTTTGTGTGTTTCGAGTATATGAACTTTTAAAGGAAGAGGTTCCATTCAGCTGATAACTTGCCGAAATTCGGGGTTCAAGATTTAGATAAGATTTGACCAATTGTCCGGAAGTATATGTAC
The DNA here is from genome assembly GCA_945865415.1 of Sphingobacterium thalpophilum. Classification (GTDB taxonomy): domain Bacteria; phylum Bacteroidota; class Bacteroidia; order Sphingobacteriales; family Sphingobacteriaceae; genus Daejeonella; species Daejeonella thalpophilum_A. The sequence continues at coordinate 4,912 of CAMBFY010000012.1, read as the reverse complement.
GAGATGAAGTAGTATTTCCCTCTCTGTCATAGCTAAAAAATTCACCGGGTCCGAAAAGAAAAAATGAGCTTGCGCGTAATCCATAAACTAAATTGATTTTATCATTAACCTCCCACTCATCGGATAAATAGGCTGCTACCTCACTTCCTTTACGTCTTTGGATATTTATTTCGTTTACACTGGAAGTTGCACTAGAACTAATATTTCCCGGAGCAATTGTATGATGTATCAAATCAAGACCGAAACGGACATTATGACTATTATTCAGGGCTAATTGAAAATCTTGTTTTAGATTCAAATCCCTGATGGACGAGTTCACTTTGAAATTACTTTCCTCTAAAAAATTTTGAATCACATAATTATAATTACTGTAGATAAGGGAGGTATTAGAAAATAAGCGATTACTGAAGAGATGGTTCCAACGAAGCGTTGAAGTGGCATTTCCCCAATCAAAGCCAAAAGTTTCACTCAAACCCAGTTCATCCCGACCAAAATATCCTGAAAGGTAAAGCGTATTTTTATTATCGATCTGATAATTAACTTTTGCGTTCAAATCATAAAAATAGAGCGTATTTTTATTTATAGCGCTATCTTTTGAAAATGCCAAAAAGGCATCTGCATATGTCCTGCGGCCACTTATCATGAAGGAGCTTTTATCTTTCACAATCGGACCTTCAAGTTTTAACCTTGAGGAAATAAGCCCGATTCCCCCTTCGGCAGTAAACTCTTTTTTATTCCCATCATTCATTCGGATATCTAATACAGAGGAAAGCCTTCCGCCATATTGTGCCGGCATTCCCCCTTTAAAAACACTGACATCTTTTATAGCATCAGAGTTGAATGTAGAAAAGAAACCAAGTAAATGAGAGGCATTATAAACTGGTGCTTCATCCAATAAGATCAAATTCTGATCAATGGAACCACCTCTGACATAAAATCCACTATTTCCTTCACCTGCTGATTTTATTCCGGGGAGTAACTGTAGTGTTTTTAAGATATCGCGCTCTCCAAATAGAACGGGAACATTTCTTATTTCACTAAGATTGATCTTGGCAACGCCCATTTGCGCGTTTACAACATTATCATTTCTTTTTTCAGAACTGATTACAACCTCCTCTAAAATATTTTCTGGCGTCATATTAAAGTCAAGCCGGATATCAGAATTAATACTGATTTTTCTATTGATAGACCTGTATCCTACATAGCTAACGCTCAGGTTATAATCACCAGGATTTAATTTATAAGAATAAAAACCATAAGCATTTGTGCTAGTACCGCTTTGAGTTGCAGTTGTAAATTTCAGGGTAACGCCAATTAAAGTTTCACCTGATAAGGAATCTTTAACCACCCCATTTATGGTATAATTGTCTTGAGCTTTTGAATGGAAAGTACAGATTAAAAGTAAAAAGCTTATCAGGAATGCATTTTTGGTAAAGGCCATCAATTGAAATTAAAGGATAAACAGAACATATGATACATATATGAAGGTTTACCAAATCTAATCACTTTATTGTTCTAATTATTAGCCGATTGTAAGTCTAAAGTAAGATAACTGGAATTGGCTCATTAAGTGTAGAAAAGTAGAAATACATCCGGTAAAATTCAATTTCCTTTTTCACCGAGTTCTTTGCCTAAACTGCCTAATTTCTAAACTGCCGTACCTGTGAATTAAAGCTTATTTCAATACTTTTCTCCGGAGTATTTCCAACAAAAAATCACCTTTTATGTCAAATTATGAATAGCCGGAAGATACCTCCTCCGGCAAGTTATATTTTATCCCGAGCTGTTTTACATCGGGACGGTTAGTCCGGAAAAAGGACTATTTGTCGTTTGAAATAAACCTAAGGGCCTGGCAACAGATTTAATAGACAACATGAAATTCAGCTTTTATAGAAATCTAAATCTTCAAAATTAAAGGCAGAATACAGTATTAGCGGGCACCTGCATCGGCCAGAATTTTTCCATTTAACCGGATATATTCTGCATTGTTCATCGCCCTGGCAGCCTCAACTCCAGCTTTGGCAGTTTTAGCAGCCCCGGCCTTATCACCCATTTTTAATTGGATGCGAGCTTTTTGATATTTAAACCAGGGTGCCTTTTGGTCTGCTGACTCTGCAATACTAATCCATTCCAAAGCCTTGTTCAGATCTTTGCCATTTTCAAAATAATAAACAGCAGCAGGGTAATGTGGCTTTTTTTCACCCTTCATCGCCTCATCAATACTTGCCATAACCTTTGAGTCGACATCTGTAGTCATATTTATAGAAACTCTTGTGCTGCCCCACAATAAATCAAGTTTTGCTGTTGAGGTCGTCACATCGCTAAAATTGATAGTGAAAGTTTCCACTTTGTCTTTCAAAACGGCAGTTTTAACTTTAAATCGCAGAACATCTTCTGATTGTTTATAATTATATGAGCCCCATTGCTTAGTTTCCTTATTCAGAATTACCGTCCACTCATCCTTTCCTGGAATTGAGAATAAAGCGTACTCCCCCGCTGCAACATTATTTCCTTCCAGAGTAACCGCATCTGTAAAACTAATTACCGTGGCATCATTTGCTCCTGTACGCCATATTTCACCGACAGGCGCTAGGTCGCCAGTAATACTTCTTCCTTTGATATTTGGGCGAGAATATTTTACACTTACTTTCCCAAGTCCAAATTCCTGAATAAGGCTCTGGGAGCTGCTCGACTGTGGCATGAGTAACTGAGCCTCAGAATTTAAAACAAATAGCGTGCAGAATAGCGCAGTGAAAAGAATTGATATTTTCTTCATGATTTTATTATTTGGTAAGTTTTGAGTGTCTAAGATATTGTAATGTTGAGAGTTTATTTGTAAAATAAGTAAAAATCAACTCCTGACAATGATTTTCACAAGGGTTAGTTAATCTTTGATCAGTTCATTGAAAGCATATTCCGTAAGCATTTCATGATTTCCTTCAAAAATTGTAAGTGCTAAATTCCCGGATTGCTTTTTAAGAAATACTTTTCTATCCGCGATACTGCCAAAATTGCCCAATGTTTTTCTATGTTCCAATAAATATAGTTTTTCGGAGTCACTTACAAAAAGCGTGCTATCCTTAACCAGCTTGTCTTTTATTACCTTATTATAAAAATTGATTGAATGGGTGATGGGTACACTGCCCTGAATTCCATCATAGACACCGGTAAAGATTTGTAATTCTGTTGTGTTTAATTTTTCTACCGGAGTTTTCCAGTAAATAGGTGATTTCTTCATCGCAATATCAAGATTGAGGCTGTCCTTAGAGTTCGTACAATCCAGAATGTTCTCTGCATATTTTGTGCCCATGATTTTACTTTGGGCATACCAGGCAGGCAGATCAGAAATTGGAACCCAGGCAGAAAACCTTCTGATTAAATGCTTTGATCTCATGAAAGTTGCGAGCGTAGCATAACCACCACCGCTCGAACCAATTACATAGATTTTTGATAAATCCACTTTGGAATTCTTGATTGCATAATCTATCGCATCATCTATATCCTGCATTGCCAGATCACTGCAACAGGCATCTTTCGTCCAGTTTACGCCACGAAAATTGGGTTGGATGTAGTTAAGGTCTTTTAATTTGGAAAGGGCAGCCAGTTCATTTTTCTGTTCGTAAGTGCCACTCCAGCTATGCAGACTAACCACCAATGGTTTGGGAGTTGAAGATTTAGATTTAAAGAAATAGGCCTTTTGTAAAGATTTATCAAGACTGGATTGAATATCAACAACCTTGAAATCTGTATCCCAAAGGGTTTTTCGGGTATCATCAAATTGGATGAAGGTTTCGTTGAAAGGCTTTTTAATGAAATTAAATATCAGTTCATTCTGGCTAACGAAAATTCCTGCAGCAAGGCCAATGATCAAGGTCAGGATGTATGAAGCAGGTTTTTTCATTTAGAATTAATTTGCGAATTTTAATTTTTAGGATTTGTTACCTGACAATAAATTTAATCCTTTTTTGGATATACCTGAGGGGGCTAATACTATGTCAGATTTTATATGTAGTGTCATTAGAAAATGGTGATCAAAGTGGGTTTGAATCCCGCATTATCTCTTTATTCGACATGACCTGCGTAAACCTATCGAACTGCTAATTATAGGTAGTATAATGTGTTGTCTTTTAAAATTACCTGTAACTTTCGGCAATCATAAAACTGTCTTTGGAACACGATACCCAGCCTTTTGGGTAGGTGCTGTGTGCATGTTTTCTATCCTTTATTAAACACCTCTTAATCTTATCCCACTTCCTTCATTACTTCCTTAAAACCACCTGCAATTTCCTGAGCAGTCATTCTGTTCATGGAGATATTTACCTTCAGACTAAATCCGTTCGCATCTGGTGCAGAAAGACGAATATTGCGTTTAGCAAGGGCATCCGAAAAACGTTTCTTGTCGATGTTTTTTAGATCCAGATGCACGATATGTGAACCATTTATGTATTTATTAATTTTGATGCGTTCATCTTTCTGGATTTCGGTAAACAAATACTCTGCTTTTTGCCAGGCACTTTTATATTCCTCAATCCATGTATCTACATAATGTAGGGCTACTGCTGCAAAAGGCCAAACTGCCGGAATACCGGCACCAAACATCCGGCGTTCATGGAAAAGGTCGTGGGTAAATTCTTTTGAACCTGCCAGAACTGCTCCGCTCGCTGCATTGAAGCATTTGCAAATTGAGGTAAAGGAGGTGTCGAACATTGCACCGTATGTTGCGGGATCAATGCCGGTATGTGCTGCTTGTACAAAAAGCCTTGCTCCGTCTAGATGGGTTTTAATATCATTGGCTTTAGCATAATTCGTAATGGCTTTCATGTTTTCGAAAGCAAACAAGGTATCCTGTTGTCTGCGCACCGGGCTTTCGATAGAAATTACCCCAACTTTCAGGGCAACCCTTCCTTTGGCT
>CAMBFY010000011.1 GCA_945865415.1 Sphingobacterium thalpophilum | reverse complement strand
TGTCTTGTCCTGAAATAGGTTGACAAATAAAGTTAACTTAAAAACAGGAAAAGATGACAAAATCGACAAGAAAAGTAATTCGGTACAGTATTAGCTTTAAGCAAAAAGTGGTAAAAGAGATTGAAGAAGAAGGATTGAGTATTTCGGATGCCAATCGTCGTTACGGAATAAAGGGTGGAGAAACGGTAAAAAAATGGATTAAGGAGTTAGGGAGGTCTCATTTGTTACATACAGTAATACGGATAGAAATGAAAGGAGAAAAAGACAGGATGCGTGAATTAGAAAAGGAGATACAGAAGCTCAAGATAGCCTTGGCAGATGCTTACCTGGAAAGGGATTGTGCAGAAAAGGTAATTGAGGTAGCCAATGAGTTATACCAGACAGATTTAAAAAAAAAGTTTGGAGAGGATGCATTAAAAGCCTCCGGGAAAATCATTCTTTAAAGGATCTTTGCAGGTATTTTAAAGTAAGCCGTAGCGGATATTATAAGGCTTTGGAGGCAACTGATAGAACGATGCTGAATGAGCAATTACTGGTATTGATGATCCATGAAGTCCGCAAAAGGCACCCCTGCATAGGTGGCAAGAAGCTCTATTACCTTCTCAAGGAGGATATGCAAGGGATGGGTATAAAAATGGGAAGGGATAAGTTCTTTGATTTGTTAGCTAAAAAGGCTCTACTGGTAAAAAAGAAGCGGAAATACGTGTATACGACAGATTCTTATCACCGCTTTTGGGTGCATCGGAACCTATTAAAATATCGAACACCCGACAAAGCCCACCAGGGCTGGGTATCCGATATAACCTATATCCGCACCAGTAAAGACTTTATGTACCTGTTCCTGATCACAGATGCCTTCTCACGAAAAATCGTAGGCTGGCATCTGTCGGATAGCCTAAAGATAACAGGAGCCACCAGCGCCTTGCAAATGGCAATCAAGCAGTGTCCCAATACCTACCATGTAATCCATCATTCCGATCGTGGCATACAGTATTGCAATCCAACGTATACCGATTTGCTTAAAGCAGCTAAAATGAAAATCAGTATGACAGAAGAAAATCATTGTTATGAAAATGCCACAGCTGAACGGGTTAATGGTATTCTCAAACAGGAGTATGGCCTGAATGAAACCTTTTCAACAGAAGCTTTGGCAGGTAAAGCGGTAAAAGAAGGGATCTGGTCATATAATATGGAAAGGCCACATTGGTCCTTAAAGTTAGCTACTCCTGAACAAGTGCATCAGGCCGCATAGTTAGTCACATTTATAAGAACTGTTTAAAAGAAAAAAAGAAGCAAAAAAAGAAAAACCTTTGAAACATGGAAAACTCTGACGAGTTTCCCACATTTCAAAGCTCTAATAACAACAATAATAGTGTCTACTTTTTTCAGGACATGACAGAGATGTGAGATATGTGATATGAGAATATAGTTTAAACTAATGCATAATCTAAAAGAGCTTAAGATCTGGATTAAAGCGATTGACCTTGCAGTTGAGGTTTATCGTGTGACTAGTTCATTTCCTCCTGAAGAAAAGTTCGGATTAACTTCACAGTCTAGACGGGCAGCAGTTTCGATATCCTCAAATATTGCAGAAGGAGCTGGAAGGAGCTCTTCGAAGGAGTTTAAATATTTTTTGGGAATTGCAAATGGATCATCTTTTGAGCTTCAAACCCAATTGTTTATTTCTAATAAACTTGGGCTTATAAATTCTGAAGATTTAGAAAAGTTGCTTTTATTAATTGATGAATTACAAAAAATGAATTATGGGTTTCAAAATATGCTAAATAAGAAATCCTTAACAAATTAAAAAAAATGCATGTGTGCCTTGTAGGATTTTCTCAAATCTCAAATCTCAAATCTCACATCTCAAATCTAAAAAAATGGAAGAAGCATACATCATAGCAGCATACAGAACCGCAGTAGGAAAAGCACCCCGCGGCGTATTTCGTTTTACCCGGGCTGATGATCTGGCGGCTGAAGTGGTCAGGCATCTGGTAGCATCAGTACCTGATCTTGACAAGGATCTGATCGACGATGTGATTGTAGGAAATGCAACACCTGAAGCAGAACAGGGTTTGAATATTGCCCGAATGGTTGCTTTGATGGGTCTGGATACAGATAAGGTGCCCGGAGTAACTGTCAATCGCTACTGTGCTTCGGGATTGGAAACCATCGCTATTGCAACAGCAAAGATCAGATCAGGAATGGCCGACTGTATCGTTGCAGGTGGAGTTGAAGTGATGTCTGGTATGCCTTTCGGAGGTTGGAAACTGGTTCCAAATGCGGATGTGGCGAAGAATAATCCAGAATGGTATTGGGGTATGGGTCTTACAGCTGAAGCCGTTGCTAATGAGTATAAGGTAAGTCGTGAAGATCAGGATGAGTTTTCATTTAATTCGCATCAAAAAGCTATTGCAGCGATAAAAAATGGGAACCTGAAGGATGGTCTTGTTCCAATTACCATCAAAGAAAGTTTTCTGGATGAAAATTTAAAGCAGAAGACAAGGGAATATGTTGTAGACACAGATGAAGGTCCGCGCAATGACACCGCAATTGATAAACTTGCTAAACTTAAACCAGTGTTTGCGGCAGGAGGTTCAGTTACCGCCGGCAATTCATCTCAAACATCTGATGGGGCTGCTTTTGTCTTGGTTGTTTCAGAAAGAATGTTGAAAAAATTAAATGTAAAGCCTATTGCCCGGCTGCTTAGTTATGGTGTTGCAGGAGTTCCGCCAAGAGTAATGGGTATCGGTCCGATCGAGGCTATCCCTCTTGCTTTGAAAAAAGCAGGCTTGAAGCAAACTGATGTAGATCTGATTGAACTGAATGAAGCTTTTGCATCACAATCTCTCGCAGTGATAAGAACGCTTGATTTAGATCAGGATAAAGTAAATGTGAACGGTGGTGCAATAGCGCTAGGACATCCGCTTGGTTGTACAGGGTCTAAACTCTCGGTGCAGCTTTTCAATGAATTAAAAAGAAGGGAAAAGAAATTTGGAATGGTTACGATGTGTGTAGGCACTGGGCAGGGAGCGGCGGGGATATTTGAGATGATGTAATCTTTGAACCAAGAGTCAAGAACCAAGAACCAAGAACCAGGACACAAGAACTAAGGCGTATGCACAATTTCAAAAAGCTGAATATTTGGGTTAATGCAAAGAGTCTTGCTAAAGATATGTATCTCTTGACATCAAATTTCCCTAAAGAAGAGAAGTTTGGGTTGGTTTCTCAAATTAACAGATGTTGCATTTCAGTTCCTTCAAATATTGCAGAAGGGTCTTCAAGATCTTCAAATAAGGAGTTTTCTCATTATATTAAAATTGCATTAGGGTCACTATTTGAGCTGGAAACTCAAATAATATTATCTGGAGAGTTCAAAATGGTGAATGATCAAGATTTGAATTTACTTCTTGATAAAATTTCAACTCTTCAAAAAATGCTAAACGGATTTTTAACAACGCTTAAATAAGGAACCAAGAACCAAGAGTCAAGAACCAAGAGTCAAGAACCAAGAGTCAAGAGTCAAGAACCAAGAAATAAGAGTAAAGAAATAAGAACCAAGAAATAAGAACCAAGAACCAAGAATTTGTCTTGATTCTTGGCTCTTGGTTCAATAAAAAGAATAGTATGGAAACAATAAAAACCAAATCAATCAAAGGCGGAGAGTTTATCATCCGCGAAACGGCATGTGAGGATATTTTTATTCCTGAAGAGTTTGATGAAGAACAGTTGATGATCAAAAAAACCTGTGAGGATTTTTTGGAAGCAGAGGTGTTCCCCAATCTCGACAGAATCGATGATCAGGAAGAAGGCTTAATGGTCAATCTGATGGACAAGGCTGGTGAACTTGGCTTACTCGCTGTTTCCATTCCGGAAGAATATGGAGGTTTTGGTAAGAACTTCAATACGTCAATGTTGGTTGCAGATTCAGTTGGAGCCGGATGTTCCTTCGCAGTAGCACTTTCAGCACACACAGGAATAGGTACTCTGCCTATTCTGTATTATGGAAACAAAGAACAAAAGGATAAATACATTCCAAAACTTGCAACCGGAGAATGGAAAGCTTCCTATTGCCTCACTGAGCCTAATTCTGGTTCTGATGCAAATTCCGGAAGGACCAAAGCTGTCTTGAATTCAGAAGGTACCCACTACCTGATCACCGGTCAGAAGATGTGGATAACCAATGGTGGTTTTGCCGATATTTTTATTGTTTTTGCAAAAATTGGAGAGGATAAAAATCTATCTGCATTTATTGTAGAAAAGGATTTTGGTGGAATAACCATGAACCCGGAAGAGCATAAATTAGGTATTAAAGGTTCATCAACCAGGCAGGTGTTTTTTACCGACTGTCCGGTTCCGGTCGCAAATTTGCTTTCTGATCGTGAAAATGGCTTTAAAATAGCTGTAAATATTCTTAATATCGGCCGGATCAAATTGGGGGTTGCAGCTATTGGCTCTTCCCGAAAGGTTTTGAATCAGGCCATAAACTATTCTAATGAACGTGTTCAGTTCAATTTGCCAATTTCCAAGTTCGGTGCAATCCGTTATAAACTCGCGGAAATGGCTACTCGTAATTTTGCGCTTGAAAGTGCTTCTTACCGTGCAGGTCAGAATATCGATGATGCTTATGATACCTTGGTAGCAGAGGGAATGGAGCCATCTCAAGCCAAATTGAAATCTACAGAGCAATTCGCCGTAGAGTGTGCAATTATTAAGATCTGGGGGTCAGAAGTATTGGATTATATTGTGGATGAAGGTCTGCAGATTTATGGTGGAATGGGTTATTCTGCGGAGGCGCCAATGGAACGTGCCTATCGCGATAGCCGTATCAATAGGATATTTGAAGGTACCAATGAGATTAACAGAATGCTCATTCTGGATATGTTGTTGAAACGTGCCATGAAAGGAGAGCTTGATTTAATGACTCCTGCACAAGCTGTTGCTGCTGAATTAATGTCTATTCCTGATTTTGCTGAGGAAGATAATTCGCTTTTTGCTTCAGAAAAACGCATTTTATCTAATCTTAAAAAAGCCGGATTAATGATAGCCGGTGCTGCAGTTCAAAAATTGATGATGACTCTGTCAAAAGAGCAGGAAATTCTGATGAACATTGCTGACATGATTGGATACATTTATGTTGCAGAATCAACGATTTTAAGAGTAGAAAAATTGGTCAAACTAAGGGGTGAAGAAGCCTGTGCGGGACAGCTTGATATGATGCGGATTTATCTTTATCAATCTGTTGATAAAGTTTCTGTTGCCGGTAAGGAAGCTTTGTACTCTTTCGCTGAAGGTGATGAATTAAGAATGATGCTTGTAGGATTAAGACGTTTTACCAAGTCAGAACCATTTAATATTAAAGAAACCAGACAACGTGTCGCTAAGCAATTGATTGAAGCAAACAAGTATTGCTATTAATCAACACTTTAGCCAGAAAAGGAGACATCGGATCTGTCAGATTTCTCTATTTTATCTGATTTATATCGGTAAAGCATGAATTTCGTTTTTGATTTTATCTAAAAATGACAAAACACAAACTTTCGAAAGAATTTCTGGCAAACTCTTTGTCTATACTAAACGTACATGTATAAACAGTAGATTAAGTTAATAATCCATGCAATTAATTCATTTAATAACCATAGAAATTCTTGAAATGTCCGGACTGATTGACAAACTAAAGGCCCTGAAGGATAAGCTTCAGGATTACCTGCCTGATCTTAATCCTCAGGAATCAAACAAAAAGCAGTTGATTTACATACCTTTGCGTGTTTCTGACCAGGATAAGACCAGGAAGAAAACTCAAGACAATTAAGATTCCAATATGAAAGATACTATGAAAACTACAGAAGAAATTCAAAATGCTTACATAGATTATGTTCTGACGAAGGGTATGAAGCCCGCCTCTGTTTACATTTTTGCAAAAGAGAATAAAATGACTGAAGAGGAGTTTTATAATTTCTACGGATCCTTTGAGGGTATGGAAGAGTCGATCTGGACTGATCTTTGTCAAAAGGCTTTATCTGAAGTACAAAATCAGGAAATTTGGGAGCAATATTCCTCCCGGGAGAAAATACTTGCATTTTTCTATGGGCTTATTGAGTTGTTGAAGAGCAAAAGGAGCTTTGTTTTGTACAGTTTAAAACAATCCGGACAAACAATTGGAACCCCCTCAATCTTAAAGGGTGTTAAAAATCTTTTTGAATCTTTTGCTTCCGGCTTGGTTGATCAGGGTGTTGAGTCAGGTGAATTAGCGAACAGACGATTTCTAACATCTAGATATAAAGATGCCCTCTGGATCCAGTTTGGCGTTATTTTAAATTTCTGGGCCAAAGACAACAGTGCCGGATTTGAAAAAACTGATGAAGCTATTGAAAAAGGGATTAATGTTACCTTCGATCTTTTTGCTAAATCCCCATTAGATAGTTTATTTGATTATGGTAAGTTCATGATGAATAATGGCGGCATGAAACCTAATGTTAAGTTTTAAAAGCCATAATCATCATTTGAACCTTAATAAATGAAAGAACAAGACAGTATTCCAACCTCAAAAACGGAACGTTCAGCAAAATTTGTGAAAACAGGTTTCAAGGTTGGAGGGAATTATATTAAACACTATTCCAAAAAGCTATTTAATCCTTCATTAACCAAGGATGAGTTAAATCTTGACAACGCAACTGATATCTATACATCGTTAAGCGAATTAAAGGGAAGTGCCCTTAAGGTTGCTCAGATGCTCAGTATGGATAAAAATATATTGCCAAAGGCATATGTTGATCAATTTTCACTCTCTCAATACAATGCCCCTCCACTGTCCGGACCATTGATTGTTAGAACTTTTACCAAGTATTTTGGTAAAACCCCTTCAGAGATTTTTGATGAATTTAATATAAAATCCACCAATGCCGCTTCAATAGGACAGGTTCATCAAGCAAAACTAAATGGGAAGAAGTTAGCTATTAAAATTCAATACCCAGGCGTTGGTGACAGTATTTCTTCCGACTTGAAAATGGTAAAGCCTTTTGCTTTTCGTTTACTGGGAATGAGTCAGAAGGAACTTGAAGTCTATATGACTGAGGTTGAAGACCGGCTTCTTGAGGAAACAGATTACAATCTCGAAATTAGACGATCGATTGAATTTTCAGAAGCTTGCAGAACCATTGATAATCTGGTTTTTCCGACTTATTATCCAGAGCTTTCTTCTAAAAGAATCATCACAATGGATTGGTTGGAGGGCCAGCATATGAAAGAGTTTATGCGGACTAACCCCTCACAAGAACTCAGGGACAAGATTGGGCAGGCACTTTGGGATTTTTATAATTTTCAACAGCATGAGTTAAAAGCAGTACATGCAGATCCGCATCCCGGAAATTTTTTAATTACCCCGGAAGGAAAATTAGGTATTATTGATTTTGGATGTATCAAAGAAATGCCAGATGATTTCTATTATCCATTCTTTTCGCTGACATCTACTGATATATTAAAAGATAAAGCAAGAACGATCAAGGCATTCAGATCTTTAGAAATGATCCGCGAAAATGATGATGCTGCACAGATTGAGTTTATTTACAAGCTTTACAAAGAAATGATTGAACTATTTGCTCAGCCATACATGTCAAGAACCTTTGATTTTAGTAAGACGGAGTTTTTTGACAAGCTTTATGCTTATGGTGAAAAAATATCAAAAATGCCTGAATTCAAACAAGCTCGTGGAGTAAAGCATTTTATTTACGTGAACCGAACTAATTTTGGATTGTATAATATGCTTCACGATCTAGGTGCAAACGTAAGAACAGATACTTGGTATCCACATGTTGATGTTGCTGTTTAGCAAATTCAGAAAGAAATTCTTTTTTGATATATTCCTGACTTAATTTTATGCCTGATAATTTTAAATATTTTGTTAAAAAATGTTAATCCTTACTTTTTAACATTTAAAAGGATAAATTTGCAACCTTATGAAGATTAAACTGTATCTGTTCTCCGTTATCATGATGCTTGCAATGAGCTCATGTCTTAAAGACGAATATGTTGATCCAACTGTTCAGGCAGGAAAGGATGAGGCTATCATTGTTAAGTTCATAGCTGACAATAAAATAGTAGCAACAAAGCATTCCAGTGGTGTGTATTATCAAATAATTCAGTCGGGGTCAGGGAACATTACCTATACAACAAACACCACCGTTACAGCACATTATACGGGCAGATTAACTTCAGGACAGATTTTTGACAAATCGTCTACCCAACCACTTTCTTTCAAACTTGGGCAGGTCATTGTAGGTTGGCAAATAGGTGTTCCATTAATCCAAAAAGGCGGTAAGATCAGATTATTTATTCCTTCAGGTTATGCATATGGTTCACAGGGTTCCGGTGCAATTCCTCCGAATTCGGTACTCGATTTTGACATCGAACTGGTGGATGTTCAAAACTAAAATACGAGATGAAGCAATTTTTTAAATACCTCCTTACTTTCACTTTCCTTTCCGTAATACTTGTTTCTTGTGCAAAGGAATACGAGACCATTGAGGTTATTGATGATCGTAATGTAAAGGACTACATAAAGAAAAACAATCTTTCTGTACAGGAATATAACGGTACCGGTATGTACTATCAGGTCATTAATCCGGGTAATGGTTCTGATTTACAATATTCTGATCAAACACCCATATTATTAACAATACGTTCAATAGATGGTAAATATGCAGCTGTAGACACATTTGCAGCTGGTAACAGATATTACAATTATCTTGGCTATTTTAATCCTGAATCAGTCCGTACTGGAATAAAAGAGGTTTTAAAAAAATCTAATGGAACCCTCCGGATGATTATTCCTTCTCGCCTGGCTTTTGGAAGGAATGGATCTGTAGAAATTCCGGGCAATGCCTCTTTGGACATTGTGGCAAGGGTAATAGAAAGATCAAAAGTGGCCCAATATGATGATTTTACCATAGTTAAATACTTGGAAAAGAATGCCATGACAGGATTTAAGAAAACTTCAAACGGCATTTATTATAAAATAGGCCAGCAGGGAACTGGAAGTCCAATAACAGTCGATTCAACAGTTGTCGCTAATTATACCGGTAAGCTTTTGAATGGGACTATATTTGATCGTGCCCTCCCCGGTAGTGAGGCAACTTTTAGTCTTAGATCGGTTATTCAAGGTTGGCAACAGGGAATTCCACTCATTAATCAGGGCGGAAATGTGCGCCTGATCATTCCCTCAACACTTTCTTATGGTTTGAATGGCAGTTCTCCTGCTATCCCCCCATTCTCTTGTCTGGATTTTGAAGTGAACGTAACCGATGTCAAGTAAATAGTCTGAATCACCTTTAGGAATTTGATTCATTACTAATAAAAAACTTACAAGAAAATGATCAAGAAAGTCATTTGTAACCACGTAATTTGTCTCAATATTCAATTTTTATTAATTACCTAGTTAGATCAAGGTATTCCTGGAGAGGCTTAAATAAGTATGAGCGATAAAACCATTTTAGTTTGGTTTAGAAAAGATTTACGCATTCATGATAATGAAATTTTAACCGAGGCAGTTAGAAAAGGTGACAAGATTATACCTATCTACTGTTTTGATCCCCGTCAGTTTGAAATTACCGATTTTCATACCCGTAAGACTGGTCTGATTCGCACCCGATTTTTATTAGAAAGTGTGTCTAACCTTCGCGACTTTTTTAAAAGTGCCGGAGGAGATTTACTAGTTAAGTTTGGGAAACCAGAAGTTATACTTCCGGACTTAGTGGCTAAATATAAGGTAAATGAGGTCTACCATCATCGTGAGGTGGCATCCGAGGAGACTAAGGTTTCAGCGGATGTTGAGAATGCGCTATGGAAGCTTAAAGTTAATTTAAAACATTTTATTGGACATACGCTTTATCATAAAGAAGATCTGCCTTTCCCCATCAATAATATCCCTGATATCTTTACTAATTTTCGCAAAAAAGTTGAGCGCGATGGGTCTGTGAGACCTTGTCATGAAACTCCCGTAAACATGAGTTTTCCTGAGAATCTTGAAACTACAGTACTTCCTTCTCTCAAGGAGCTTGGTTTTGATGAAAATGAACCTGCGGATTGCCGTTCTGTGATGCAATTTCAGGGTGGTGAGACAGAGGCTTTGAAACGTTTGCAGGATTATTTTTGGGTGACCAACGCAGTTCAAAGCTATAAGCAAACTCGTAATGGTCTTTTGGGTTCTGATTATTCATCTAAATTTTCGGCATGGATTGCTTTGGGATGCCTTTCGCCAAGAGAGGTTTATTGGGAGATTAAAAAATATGAGCGTGTTCATGGCTCGGGAGATTCCACTTACAGTCTTTATCTTGAATTATTATGGCGTGATTACTTCCGTTTTATGTTCAAGAAGTACGGCAATAAGTTTTTTCATAAAACAGGACTAAAAGGACTTGCGCCAGAGGAATGTGAAGATCAGCTTCAGCTATTCGAACTCTGGAAAAATGCAGAAACAGGTATTCCATTTATTGATGCTAACATGCGGGAGCTCAATAAAACTGGATTCATGAGTAACAGGGGAAGGCAAAATGTAGCCAGTTTTCTGGTAAAAGATCTCAAGGTAAATTGGATGTGGGGTGCTGCTTATTTTGAGGAAAAGCTTATTGACTATTGTCCTGCAAATAATTGGGGTAACTGGGCATATATTGCAGGTGTTGGTAATGATCCAAAAGAATACAGGTATTTTAATGTGTTAAAGCAGGCTATTGATTACGATCCTAATGGAGAATATGTCAGGTTATGGATCCCGGAGCTCCAAAAAATACCCGGAAATTGTGTTCATCAGCCATGGAATCTCTCTCCTTCGGAAAAATCTGAGTATCAGTTAGTCAACTATCTTAAAGCCCCTCCCTACACACCAGCATTAATGCCTGTGAAGAAGCTGTAAAAATAGTTTATCAAATAATGGCTTTGAAAGCATATTTAGGCAGTTTTCTTGTATTTTTTTATTAATTTGCGCCATTGGATTGATGGCTTTTCTGGTATGCTCTTAATTTCAAATGAGCATATTCTTTTGCACAATTCCATACTTAAAATTTTATTTTTGTGCTGCATAAACATGGTTTTTTAAAGAGAGCTGTATGAACCTTCTAATCACGTTATAAAATAAACTTGGCTCATGCAAACCCGCACATGCGGATATCAAAGAACAATAATATACGAATGAAAAATTTATCCTATCTCAATAACGCTAATTCTGCTTATGTCGATTCGCTTTATCAGTCATATAAAGAAGATCCGGCTTCAGTTGAGTTTGGCTGGCAGAAATTCTTTGAAGGTTTTGACTTTGGCCGCGGTTCTGAGGCAGGGGTGGTAAGTGCTGAAACTCCTGATCATTTTTTAAAGGAAATTAAAGTATTAAATCTTATCAATGGTTACAGGCAACGTGGGCATTTATTTACTAAAACCAACCCTGTCCAAGAACGAAGGTCCTATTTTCCTGGTAAAGAACTTTCAACCTTTGGTCTGGATAACGGGGATCTTGATACAATATTTAACGCAGGAGTAGAGGTAGGTATCGGTCCTGCTACATTAAAAGACATTCTGGTTCTTGTAGAACAAACCTATTGCCAGTCTATAGGTGTAGAATATAAATACGTCAGAGATCCTGAAAAACTGAAGTGGTTTGAAAATCGAATGGAATCTGAGCGTAATACGCCTAATTTCAGCATTGATATCAAAAAGGGAATTCTTAAAAAGTTAAATCAAGCTGTCGTTTTTGAGAACTTTCTGGGAACTAAATTCTTAGGTCAAAAGCGTTTTTCTCTTGAGGGGGCAGAAACGGTTATACCGGCTTTAGACTTTGTGATCGGTAAAGGAGCAGAACTCGGAATTAGTGAGTTTGTGATAGGTATGGCGCATCGTGGGCGTTTGAACGTTCTGGCCAATATTCTGCAGAAAACCTACAAGGATATATTTTCTGAATTTGAAGGAAAGGGTTTTGATGCTAACACCCCTTATGGTGGTGACGTAAAGTACCATATGGGATATTCAACAGATGTTGAGACCAGTTCAGGAAAGAAAGTGCACTTAAGTTTATGTCCAAATCCATCGCATCTGGAGACTGTAGATTCAGTCGTGCAGGGAATGGCTCGTTCTAAAATTGATTTTAAATACGGAGGTGATTACAATCGTGTTGCTCCGATTTTGATTCATGGTGACGCATCACTTGCAGGACAAGGGATAACCTATGAGGTGATTCAAATGGCTAAACTCGATGGTTATAAAACTGGTGGAAGTATTCACCTTGTGATCAATAACCAGGTAGGTTTTACTACTAATTATAAAGATGCACGATCTTCAACGTATTGCACTGATCTGGCCAAGGTTACACTTTCTCCTGTATTCCATGTGAATGGAGATGATGTTGAAGCCATCGTATACGCGATCAACATGGCATTAGAATACCGTCAAAAATACCATAATGATGTATTTATAGATATTTTATGTTATCGCCGATACGGTCATAACGAGGCTGATGAACCTAAGTTCACACAACCACTATTGTATAAAGCAATTGAGAAACACCCCAATCCAAGGGAAATATATAATCAGAAATTACTGGATCAGGGAAGTGTTGATGCGAATCTGGCAAAAGAGATGGAGAAAGATTTCCGTGCCTTGCTTCAGGACAGGTTGAACGAAGCTAAAGAAGATCAAAGCTATTCGGCTGTGAATCAGATATTCGGGGGGTCCTGGGCAGATTTGACTTTGGCAAAACCCGGCGCGATCTACGATCCTGTTAATACAGCTGTTCCTGCGAAGAAAGTCCTTTCTATCGCAAAAGAAATAAGTACTTTACCCGGAGATAAGAAGTTTTTTAAGAAAATTGAGAAGCTTTTCGAGGATCGGAAAAAAATGTCGGAAAGCAAGGTGTTCGACTGGGCTATGGGTGAATTACTGGCTTATGGAACACTGCTTCAGGAAGGTTTCAGGGTACGAGTTAGTGGGCAGGATGTGGAGCGCGGTACCTTCTCTCACAGACATGCAGTGATTACGCTTGAAGATTCTGCTGAAGAATATATCCCATTGGCCGAGTTGGACAATGGAGCAGCTAAATTCGAAATCTACAATTCACACTTATCTGAGTATGGAGTTTTGGGTTTCGAGTATGGTTATGCTTTAGCAAATCCAATGGCTCTGACCATCTGGGAAGCACAGTTCGGAGATTTTGTGAACGGTGCTCAGATCGTCATTGATCAATTTATAACCAGTGCCGAGACTAAATGGCAGCGTTCAAATGGTTTGGTCATGCTTCTTCCTCATGGATTTGAGGGGCAGGGACCAGAACATTCTTCTGCCAGAATTGAACGTTTCCTTGAAGCCTGTGCAGATGAGAATATACAGGTTGCTAACTGTACAACACCAGCTAATTTCTTCCATGTTTTACGCAGACAATTGAAACGGAATTTCCGTAAGCCTTTAGTTGTATTTACACCAAAGAGCCTTCTTAGAAGTCCGCAATGTGTCAGTAAAGTCGAAGAATTTTCAGAGGTAGGTTTCAGAGAATTGATTGATGATCGCTATGTAGAGGCATCAGATGTAAAGCGTGTACTTTTCTGCAGTGGCAAGATTTATTATGATCTTCTTGAAAAACAACAGACAGATAAAATTAAAGACACTGCTATTGTTCGTCTTGAGCAATTGTATCCTTTACCATATGATCAGATTGAAGCTGTCAGAATAAAATACAAGAATGCTGATGAGCATGTTTGGGTTCAAGAAGAACCTGAGAATATGGGTGCTTGGCCTTATATTTCAAGAAAATTCCGCAAGTCAACTATTAATTTTGACCTTGTATCACGGAACGAAAGCAGCAGTACAGCTACCGGGTATGCCAAACTGCACCTTGCACAGCAATTATACATTATAGCAAGAGCATTTGAAGCGACATCTGCAGGTGCTGAGGTAAAAACGCAGGTAGAAAAAACAGCGAAGAAAATTGTAGATATTGACTAATTGAATTAAGAAAAACGATTATGAGTTTAGTGATCAAAGTTCCACCGGTGGGCGAATCTATTTCCGAGGTGACATTATCCCAATGGATAAAGAAGGATGGGGATTATGTTGAAATGGATGAAATAATTGCGGAGTTAGAATCTGATAAGGCAACATTTGAACTTACCGCTGAAAAGGCAGGAACTTTAAAAACTATTGCAAAAGAGGGTGATACCCTTGAGATTGGTGCACCGGTCTGTAGTATTGAGGAAGGCGGAATTCCGGCTGCCTCAAAACCTGTAACAGAGGCCGCTCCTAAAATTGAGGCTCAAAGTCCGGCAATAAAGGTTGAAGATGCCAAAGGAAAAACTTACGCTTCAGGAGCTCCTTCACCCGCAGCCGCTAAAATTTTAGCAGAAAAAGGAATTGATC
The DNA here is from genome assembly GCA_945865415.1 of Sphingobacterium thalpophilum. GTDB lineage: Bacteria > Bacteroidota > Bacteroidia > Sphingobacteriales > Sphingobacteriaceae > Daejeonella > Daejeonella thalpophilum_A. The sequence goes on along the minus strand of CAMBFY010000011.1, from coordinate 11,729 downwards.
CCGCAGCTGTTAACGGAACCGGCGTTGGTGGAAGGCTCACCAAGGAAGATGCACTGAGCGCAGCTCCGGCTGCCAGAACTGAAAGTGCTGCTCCAAAAGCAGTAGCTCCTGCACCTTCAGCAAAAGGTATTGCAGGTTCGAGAGATGAAAGGCGCGAAAAAATGTCTTCTTTGCGCAAAACCGTCGCCAGGCGATTAGTTGCAGTTAAAAATGAGACAGCAATGCTCACTACTTTTAATGAAGTAGATATGCAGCCAATTATGGAATTGCGAAGTAAATACAAAGATAAATTCAAAGAGAAGCATGGTGTAGGTTTAGGCTTTATGTCTTTCTTTACCAAAGCTGTATGTGAAGCATTGAAAGATTTTCCATCTGTTAATGCGCGTATTGAAGGGGAGGAGATTGTTTATAATAATTTTGCAGATATCTCCATAGCCGTTTCAGCTCCAAAGGGTTTAGTAGTTCCTGTAATCAGAAATGCCGAATCAAAGTCGCTAGCAGAGATTGAAGCAGCAGTAGTGGAATTGGCAGTTAAAGCCCGCGACAGTAAATTAACTATTGAAGAGATGACAGGCGGAACATTCACCATCACCAATGGAGGTGTATTTGGGTCAATGATGTCAACACCAATTATAAATGCTCCTCAATCGGCAATTTTGGGCATGCACAATATTGTGGAACGTCCCATTGCATTGAATGGACAGGTGGTCATCAGGCCGATCATGTATGTAGCATTATCTTATGACCATCGGATTATTGACGGACGTGAGTCCGTTGGATTCCTGGTAAGAGTGAAACAATTGTTGGAAGATCCGGCGAGGCTTTTGTTAGGAGTTTAAGTTGTAGGTTATAAGTTATAAATTATAAGTAAAAAGGGTACTTCATATCGTATGAAGTACCCTTTTTAATGTTTAGGGTGTAGTATTGAAGGTAGATATTACAGTCCTTTTGAGATGTTGCCTGAACCGCTTTTCTTGCTGTTCACTACGGCGTTACCGCTGTATCTAATATCTCCTGAACCACTGCTAAGGGCTTCCAGTTGTTGATCCGCAATTATTGAAATATCTCCTGAACCACTAACTTTTGCACTTGTGTTTGACGTTCTTAGTCCGCTGCCATTAAAATCCCCTGATCCGGAGATTGTAATTCGCGCATTGGTAGCATTTCCTTTCGAATAGATTTCACCTGAGCCACTGATTACAGCATTGTAATTTTCGACCTCAAAATTTACTGATATACTTCCTGATCCGCTGAGGGTTGTGGTCAAGTTTGTTGATTTCACTTTTTCCCTAACCTCAATATTTCCAGAGCCACTAAGCACCAGGTTGTTGAGGCTTTTTGCCTGAATATAAATAGTAACCTTACCGGTATTGTTCCAGCTACGGGTGTTCAGCTTTTTCTTGTTGCTAATCTTTAAGACACCATTCTCTACTTTGGTTTCAATTTCATTCATCTCATCGGCATCACCTTCTAATCTCAGACTCTCGGTACTGCCCATGGTGATGTACACATTATTTCGGCCTGAGACAATAATACCTGAAAATCCGGATACCTGACGATCATCGTTTGAAAAGAAATTTATACTTTTTAATGTTGTGGAATGTGTGATCGCTGTGGCATACTCTGCTCCTGATAAAAAAAATACTGCCAAGGTGAGAATTTTTCTGAATGGTTTCATCTGAATGATTTTTTGTGATTTAAGGGAGTAAAATATCCCCTGTAAATTTTTATGCTTCTAAGATTAGACGCAGGTTTACCAGTAAGGTTGCATGCCTACATTTTTATTTTTTAAATTTTATCGGGAAACTTCTTTATGTTTCAATTTTCTTGAGTCTGATGTAGAAATTCAAGATATCAGGACTAAACTCAGAATTAAGTTTTATCTTTTTCCATTCTTTCTCAGGCTTGATCCATTCCATTTTATCGCCCCTTTTTATCCTGATTGGCATATCAAAATTTTCTACATCTGCCTGCCATCGATAGGAGACCAGATTTCCTTCCTGCTTGTGTTCAAGTACAGGAATTTGTGCATAGCGAAGGTATTGATCGTAAATTTTACTTAGATTTTTTCCGGTTATCTTGTTAATGTAGGCCACAATTTCTTCAGTAGTGGTGGTTTTAAGTCCGAATTCCTTATTCATGCCCCTCAATAATTCCCTCCATTTTTTATCATCATCCAGCAATATTCTGGTCATGTGAATGAGGTTGGCTCCTTTATAATACATATCACCGGAACCCTCATGATTGACATTATAGATACCAATTATAGGCTTACTGTTCGTAATATTCGACCTGATACCCGCAATATACTTTGCCCCGGCTGCTTTTCCTTCTTTGCTTTCAACATATAAAGCTTCCGAATACATGGTAAAGCCTTCATGGATCCACATATCAGCTATATCCTTAGATGTAATATTATTTCCAAACCATTCATGTCCAGTTTCATGGATGATGATATAATCCCATTTTAAGCCAAGTCCGGTACCCGAAAGATCCCGCCCACGATACCCATTGAGGTATTTATTCCCATAAGCTACTGCAGTTTGATGCTCCATTCCTAAATAAGGAGTTTCAATCAGTTTATAACCGTCACGGTAGAATGGATAGGGGCCAAACCAGTTCTCAAATGCAGCAAACATTGGCTTTACATTTTCGCCGAATTGCTTTTTTGCTTTGTCCAGATTCTCCCTCAGCACGTAGTAATCAAGTGTTAAATTTCCGTTCTCTCCCTGGTAGCTATCATTAAAATGGACATAATCGGCAACGTTCAGACTTACATTATAGTTGTTAATCGGGTAGGAAACAAACCAGTTATACTGGGTAAAGTTACCTTCTTTCTCCTTAATAGAAACCAGGCGGCCATTGCTTACATTCATCAATCCATTGGGGACTGCTATGCTGATGAGCATACTGTCAACCTCATCCGACTGATGGTCTTTATTAGGCCACCAGGAGCTGGCTCCAAAACCCTGGCAGGATACGCTGACCCAAGGTTTGCCATTTTGGTCAGCAGAAAAAGTGAATCCGCCATCCCATGGTGGATTGATCGCAATTGTTGGATTCCCATTATAAAATACTGTGAATTCTGACTTGGTTCCTTTTTTTATGCTCTCAGGAAAATCAATGAAAACCGCATTGAATTCTCTTTTGAACAGTATTTCTTTACCCTGATAATGAACTTTTTCGATGTTCATATTTTCAAACAAGTCGAATTGTAGTTGATTAAGATCCTGAACCGCGGTAAACCTGAATAGATTGGAACCGCTGATTTTCTTATTTTCAATATCGAATTTGATATCAAGATGATAGTAATTAATATCATATGAACTCCTTAGCGGACTTAATGCGCCTCTTAATGTATCCGCTCTGGTGAAGTTATTGTTTTGTCCACGGCAGCTTACATGGGACAAAACCAGGCAGATAAACAGAAAAACTAGACTTTTTATTTTGAACATGGTTTAAATTATTGATTATTGCTTTAAGATTTGATCAAAGAAAATCAAATGTAATTATTTCCCTACGATCTATAATTTGTCTGAACTGTGATTTTTATGATTGGACTCATTTTATTGATTCATACGTTGCATTAACCTTAGTGCTACATAAAATATTGCTGAATTAATTTAAAATTGAAGATTTTATTTTTTTAGAAAGCAGGGTCTGTGTCTCTTTGGTCTTGCCATTCCTGTGTTCTGCCCTAGTTTTTTGCTGCAAATTTAAGGGACAACATGAAATTCAAAATGCAAAAAATCTAGAGCTGTCACCCAGGTTTATTTCAACAGGCAATTGCTCCTATTGCCGGGCTGCCGTCCCAATGCAAATCAGCATCAGGTAAAATAAACCTTGCCGGAGGAGGTATCTTCCGGCTATTGGAAATTTAAATCGGAAGACGATTTCTTGCCGGAAATACTCCGGAGGAAAGGGCTGAACTAACCTATAAAACACAGGTATTGTTTTTCAACATCAAATGAATGGGCATCAGAGAAAACTAAATAATTAGATCTATGTATCTCCATTGCCATATATCGAACTCGGGTTATTAGTTTTCGCAAAATAAGCTTCCCAAATCCCAATAATCCTACGAATACTATTGCGTTTCAAATTTTTTTAAGGTTCTATATTTAGTAACTTTGTTTTAGATTTTTAAAAAATACAAAATGCAATTCGACGTAATAGTAATAGGTAGTGGTCCCGGTGGTTATGTTGCTGCCATTCGTTGTTCACAACTTGGTTTAAAAACCGCAGTTGTTGAGAAGTACAGCACTTATGGGGGAACCTGCTTAAATGTTGGGTGTATCCCCTCAAAAGCATTGTTGGATTCGTCAGAACATTACCATAATGCCCTGCATTCATTTAAGGAGCATGGTATCAACCTGAAAGACCTGAAGCCTGATCTGAAACAAATGATCAAGCGCAAAGATGAGGTTGTTGCCCACACCACAGGTGGAATTTCATTTCTTTTTAAGAAAAATAAGATTACTGCTTATCAGGGCATGGGTTCGATGGTTGATAAACATACAGTTAAGGTTAGTAAATCTGATGGCACATCAGAAACCCTTACAGGCAAAAATGTAATTATCGCTACAGGTTCAAAGCCAACACAACTTCCTTTCCTGAAAACCGATGGTAAGCGAATCATCACTTCAACGGAAGCATTGAATTTGCCGGAAATTCCAAAGCATTTGGTTTTAATTGGTGGAGGGGTTATCGGACTTGAACTGGGTTCTGTTTATGCCCGGTTGGGTTCTAAAGTAACTGTTGTAGAATTCATGGATTCTATAATTGGCACAATGGATAAGAGTTTGGGTAAAGAGCTTCAGAAAGTTCTGGCTAAACAGGGAATGGAATTCCTATTAAGTCATAAAGTAACAGGCGCAAGTGTAAAAGGCAATAAAGTGACTGTAACGGCAGATAATCCGAAAGGTGAAAAAATCAGTTTAGAAGGCGACTATTGCCTGGTAGCAGTGGGTCGTACAGCTTACACAGATAGCCTTGGACTTGAAAATATTGGGATTACTTTAGAGGAACGCGGCAGAAAGATTCCTGTCAACGATCATCTGGAAACATCGGTTCCAGGGGTATATGCCATTGGGGACGTGGTTAAGGGAGCCATGCTGGCTCATAAAGCTGAAGATGAAGGGACTTTTGTTGCTGAAGTGATCGCCGGACAGAAACCTCACATCAATTATAATTTAATTCCGGGAGTAGTTTATACCTGGCCTGAAGTGGCGAGTGTGGGTTATACTGAAGAACAGCTTAAAGAAAGTGGTACCCAATATAAAAGTGGCTCGTTCCCATTCAAAGCCAGTGGAAGGGCTCGTGCCAGCAATGATTCTGATGGCTTCGTGAAAGTGCTTGCAGATGCTACTACTGACGAAATATTGGGAGTACACATGATTGGGCCAAGGGTAGCTGATTTGATTGCTGAAGCAGTAGTAGCTATGGAATTCAGAGCCTCTGCAGAAGATATTGCCAGAATATCTCACGCTCACCCAACTTACACTGAGGCTTTTAAAGAGGCAAGTATGGCGGCTACGGAGAATAGGGCAATTCATATTTAAGCTAAAAGCTTAAAGTCAAGGGTTGAGATCTTATTCTTAAAGTAGTTATTACAGAAAACAGATAACTAATAACAGATAACCAAAGATGCAAATTGTCATTAACATCGGGATAATTCTTCTAACCATTGCTTCTATGGAGGCATTTTCATGGTTTATTCATAAGTTTCTTTTTCATGGTCCATTATGGTTTATCCATAGAAGTCATCATGTAGCGCGCAAGGGTTGGTTCGAATTTAATGATGTGTTTAGTCTGCTTTTTGCCTCCGCATCTCTCTACCTAATTTGGCAAGGAAGAGCTGATCTTAATGTGAAGTTTTGGATAGGGCTTGGAATTTCGGTTTATGGCATAATCTATTTCATTTTTCATGATTGGTTTATTCACAATAGGTTTAAGAGTTTTAAATCCAACAATTCATACCTTTTAGGAATCAGGCGGGCACATAAGATTCATCATAAATCCATCAAAAAGAATCCTTCCGAAGAGTTTGGTCTGCTGTTGGCATCCAAGAAATATTTCCAGTCGAAATAAATGCTGATTTTCATTTTTAGTGCAGATGCAGGTAATTGAAAATTTTCCACTTAAGAAGTTGAATACTTTCGGCGTTGAAGTCAATGCCGCCTGGTATTTGGATGTACGCGAAGAAAATGATCTTCACGTACTCTTTACTCAGAATCGCTGGAAGAATTACCCCCATTTGGTTTTAGGAGGGGGCAGTAATATGCTTTTTACCTCTGATTATCAAGGCTTAGTCGTCCATATTAAAATTCAGGGTATCAGATTTGAGATAATTGGAAATGATGTTATTGTTACAGCAGGTGGAGGAGTTGTTTGGAACGACCTGGTTAATTATTGCGTTGATAATGAATTCGCCGGCATTGAAAATTTAAGTCTGATCCCGGGTTCTGTTGGAGCAGCTCCGGTGCAGAATATTGGTGCTTATGGAGTTGAACTTCAGGATATATTTCATTCCTGCCGGGCATTTGAGATCGCAAGTGGCAGCATCAGGGTGTTTGAAAAAGTGGATTGTGGATTTAGCTATCGCGACAGCGTATTTAAGTCGGCACTGAAAGGACTGTATATCATAACTGAAGTTAGTTTTAAGCTCTCCAAAAAATTTGAACCTAAGATTACTTACGGAGCAATCAGTGATGAGCTGCAAAAACGTGGAATCAACAATCCCTCGATCAAAGACCTTTCTACTGTTGTTTCTCATATCCGAGTTAGCAAATTACCCGATCCGGCAACTATTGGCAATGCAGGCAGCTTTTTTAAGAACCCGGTTATTCCACATGCTCAGTTCTTTAAATTGAAGACGGATTTTCCGGAAATGGTTCATTTCCCGGCACAAGAGGGCTATACCAAGCTTTCGGCAGGTTGGCTGATTGAGCATTGTGGATGGAAAGGTAAAGTTGTAGGCAATACCGGGACATGGAAGAATCAGGCATTGGTTTTAGTGAATCATGGGGATGCTTCGGGGGATGAGATCTTTAAATTTTCAGAAACGATTATTGAGAGTGTGAACGCTAAATTCGGGATTGGGCTTGAGCGTGAGGTAAATATTATTTGAGGTTTAGGGTAAGCTTCTTCGAAAAAAAAGCATGCTTTACAAGGCCATATTTGTTTCTAAGAAAAAATTTAGAATACATTCGACCCCTTCAGGGTCGTGGAACAATGTTTTGGTTATTTCAATAAACATACGACCACCTAGTGGTCGCCTAATCTGTAATGCCACCTATACTAGGAATTTCTGAATTAATTATTGTTCATCCGGTGTGAATTTTTTCAATGACTCAGAAAGGGTTGAAGGTTTATAGCATAATATTTTATTCAAAAATTATATCTGATATTTGAATATGAAGAATACCTATTTATTGATCAATTTTCTAACTGTATTATTTCCAATCATTCTTTCATTTGATAAACGGGTTAGATTTTTTCAAAGCTGGAAATACATTTTCCCCGGATTATTTATCAGCGGTTTGCTTTTCCTGTTTTGGGATTATCTGTTTACAATTTATGGAGTTTGGTCATTTAATCCGGACTATGTTAAAGGCATCTATTTTCTGAATCTCCCGCTTGAGGAAATTCTATTTTTTGTTACTGTTCCCTTTGCCTGTATTTTTATCTACGAGTGCCTTAACTATTATATAAAACGGGATTTACTGGAGTCTGTTTCAGTTTATATTTCCTATTTACTGATTGGTTTATGTGCAGTTTTACTCGTTCTGTTTTATGATCGGGTTTATTCGCTCATCACCTTTGGCCTTCTACTTGTAATTTTATTGATTGCCCAGTTTGTTCTCAAATTGAAGTTTTTAAGCAGGTTTTACCTGGCTTATTTGGTTTCCCTGATCCCATTTTACATCGTTAACGGACTCCTGACTTCCATTCCCGTTGTCATGTATAATAATGAGGAGAATATGGCATTCAGAGTTGGAACTATTCCTTTTGAGGATCATTTTTATTCTATGGCGATGCTATTGCTTAATATTATGTTTTTCGAATATTTCCGTAAACGGGCGAAGGTTGTTTATGAATCAGCTTTCAGAATTTAGTAAATCCTACCTAGCTCTGAGAAACGGACAGGATAAACCGCAGATCTGGGTCGCATTCAAAGGCATTATTTACGATGTCACCGAAAGTCGGTTATGGAAGAACGGCAAGCATTATGAACATTGGGCGGGTCAGGATTTAACAGAAGAACTGAAGGATGCCCCGCACAGCGATCAGGTATTTGCGAAGTTTGAGGTGGTGGGGAGGCTTTTGACAGAGGTCTGATGTTTGAAGTCAGGTGTCAGGTGTCAGAGGTCTGATGTTTGTTGCCTATTACCCGTCATCCCAAAGCTGGGTTCCCATAATTTCTTTGGGGTAAACTTCTAGCCAAGGCAAATAACAACCAAGCCCCACCTAGTTTTTACTGGAGGGCTGTAAGTTAGTCTGATTTTGCATTTGTGAACAAAATAAAAATGGGAATGACAAGAATTTGGAGTTTTTTTGTAAATCAGAACTTTTTTTCTGGAAAATTGAACTAATTTCAGAAAGCGTATTATGGTATTTTATTTCGCGCTGACAACAATTATTCTGGCGCTAATTTTAATCTTACACAATTTTAGATTCAATAGAAATTGTATCTATTTAGCTGGTTATTTAATTCCAATCAGTCTATTCGTGATGGCTAACTATTATTTTTTTGAAAGTGATTCAGTTATAGGAGTATCCATTCTATTTGGTAATGCTGCGCCATTGTATCACTTATCAGCACCCATGTTATACTTTTACACTAAAGGTACAATAGATGATACATGGAAGTTTGGCTATTCTGACTATTGGCACTTTATACCCTTTTTACTGGGAATAATAAATATCAGTCCATATTACTTTGTAGATTTCAGCCAAAAGATTGTCTATGCCGAAAAATTGATTGCAGATCCAAACTTTCATCGATCAATAGATATAACCCTTCTTTACCCTAGCTACATTCAATCTCTTGCCAGGCCATTTCTAATTTTAATCTATTCAATTGGCAGTCTGAGGTATTTAATACAGCAGAAAGCCTATTTCCTGAGTGTTAAACCTCTAGAAATTAGAAAAACCACTTACCGATGGTTAGCATTTTTGATAGTCAATGCAATCTTGATTTCAATTATGTATTTAATCGTTACATATAACTATTTTTCTAATAATTTAGAGACAAGAGACCAAATAGTCAATAATGTATATTCTATTATTGCAAAGATTTTAATATTCATGATACCTGCAATTATCCTATTTTATCCCCAGGTTATCTATGGTATTTCAGTACCCATTAAAATAAATATCGGCGTATGCAAAAAATCTATATTCAATGTGCAATTAACTAAACGCATGATGAGTTTAATTGATGATGAAAAACTATACTTAAGGCCTGATTTTACCTTAGAGTCCTTGGCAGAAAAATTAGACCTTCCCAAACACCGTTTGTACCCCTGCTTCAATGCTATTTTAAAGAAAAAATTTAGTGAATTAAGGACTGAAATGCGAATCAACTATGTAAAAAATTTACTTCTGTCAGAAGAATTTAATGCAGTATCGATGGAAGGTATTTGGACAAAAGCAGGATTTTCTTCAAAAACCAACTTTTTTACCACATTTAAAGAAGAAACAGGATTCACACCATTAGAATTTATAAAATTGAAAAAAGATAAAAAATTATGACCGTATATTTTTCAATACTTACCATAATTCTGACCCTCATATCAACTTATTTTAATTCAAACATTAACAAAGCTATATTCTATCTTTCTGGATTTTTAATACCTATCAGCATATATAGCTTGGTTCATTATTATTATTTTAGTGGGGAGTCTGTTTTCATATTAAGCATCATAAATATTCACTTTTTACCATTGTACTATTTATCAGGGCCCATGCTATTTCTATACGTAAGAAGTACACTTAAAGATGATTCCCAATTATCAAAAATGGACTTTTTACATTTTATTCCTTTTTTTCTTGGCTTGATTTATATTTTGCCCTATTCATTTCAAAGCTTCGAATCTAAAATCGCATTTAACACAAGACTTCTCGCTGATAATGGACTAATAAAATCAGAATATATAGAATCTTATTTCCCCAATTATATCAATCTTGTAGCTAGGCCAGTATTTTTATTAATCTATGCCTTGAGTAGTGGATATCTCATTTTTAAGTATTCAAGATTTAAAAATCGAAAACATTCACCATTGATTCAAAGAAATAACATGATTAAATGGCTGAAAACTATTGTATTCATTGCCTTTGTTTTGAGCTTTTTATATATCATCATTACGTTTAAATATTTATCTGCGAGTTTGGTTGTTAAGCAATTGATCAATGAGATGGAAGTGAGTGGACTCGCAGGTATTTGCAACTCTATTATACCTATTTGTTTATTAATTTTTCCGGATGTATTTTATGGCATACCCAGAGTACAAAAAGGCCCAAGCAAGTATTTAGATGAAATTAAAAGGCAAGCTATTATTCAATCAAATGAACCACTTGAAGCAACTGCAAAAGTTATTTTAAACTTTTTAGATGAATCTAAACCATATTTAAATCCTAAATTTAGCATTCAGGATTTGATCAACGATTTGGGTATTCCTAAGCATCACGTTTATTATTGTTTTAATAATATTATCCAAAATAAATTCACAATTATAAAATCAGAACTCAGGGTCAACTACGCTAAAAAATTACTCTTATCTACCAAAGCAAAAGAACTTACTATGGAAGGAATTGGCAGGGAATCAGGCTTTGCTTCCAAATCAAATTTCTTTGCTGTTTTTAAAGAATTTACCGGCAATACTCCTTTAGAATTTATTGAGGCCGAGCAAATTGATAACCCAAAAAAAAGCTATGAAGCGATTGGCTAAACCTTAACCAGGACCCAGATATATCTTTTTTTAAACAAACAAAGTCCTGGAAATTAATCGTAAGAAAACCGAATAAATCGTTTTTTTCAATAGAGGAGGAGTCTGTGTCCTACTCAACGTATCGCCTATAACCACCTATTAGTTGTTTACTAATCACTAGTGCCCGAGAAACGGTTTTTAAATTTAAAGTAAGCTTCTGATGTGAAGGTTGCCCTTTTGATGTATTTCAGGTTTAACACAACTTCAAATCACAGCGGATGAAAAATTCACATTGCTTCGGACAGCCGATTTTTTCACAGTTACTTTCTTTTGTTGACAAAGCTGTTTTGTCCCAGGTCAAGTCCAAACATCAATCGGACAGGTCAGGTTTCATATGGTTAGCTATGTTCACCTAATTAACTTCCTCATTCACAAATGCAAAATCAGACTAACTTACAAAATGAACAATTTGTATCGGTTCCTTTTTTGAATTTCAAGTTATGGTTAACTAATACTATATATGATAAATTTATTAACTCATACGGTTGAGTTCCTAAAAAATTTTTTGATATGAATTTTAGTTCATATTCAGAAATCTTGTCTTGTTTTTTCTGAAAATTCTTCCATTTCCCAAGCCTTCACAGCTTTTTAGTTCACAATTTTAAAATTGGACAATAATGTTTCACAAATTGTTGTTCATTTATTTTTCTTTGTTCAGGTTATTTTATCACCACTTGAACAAATATAATATCGTTGAATTTTACTTAGCTGGTGATATATTAAACTTAAATAGGAATT
>CAMBFY010000010.1 GCA_945865415.1 Sphingobacterium thalpophilum | reverse complement strand
AAATAAAAACCCCGCAATAATTGAGTACAGCACAAGAACTGTGGCCAGAATTTTCCACCAGTTTTTATTCATCATTGAGTGTTGAATTAATCATTTCAAAGTTAAAACATTATTGTAATACTTTAAAGGTCTTTTATATTGCGATTTGGTAATAAAATTAACCTGAGTTCGAAATAAGGAAGGGCAAAATAATAAGGTTATAATCTATCAAATTAGGCTTTGGTGCAAGAATGATTTGTTTTTTGAAAGCAAGACCTGTGTGTTATAGGTCAGTTCAGCCCTTTCCTCCGGCGTATTTCCGGCAAAAAATCTCATTCAATATCAAATTAGGAATAGCCGGAAGATACCTCCTGCGGCAAGGTTTATTTTACCCTAGACTGTTTTTCATGGGAACAGACAGCCCCGGCGCTGCTGTTGAGCGTTCCAGAAATTCAATAAATGAAGTACCTGCGTGCACTAGCACAATCGAGGAGAAACAGACCTTGCTTTCTAAAACAAGAGAAAATCTTCAATCTAAAACAGCGGCAAGAATTTATATCGAAATCAGGTTAAAATTAATCAAAATGAGATCACACCACACAAAAATCATAAAGCTCAACAATTTTAGTTTCATATGCACAAACCGCTACTAAGCCTTACAATGGTCAGGCCGGTCCACACTCATTTATATCAGTTTAATTGAATTAATTAAGGTACCCTTTCTAAAAGAAAAGATTAACCTCTCAAATCATAAACTAGCCCTCCACTCTTAATACATCATCCCAAACAACCACAAGGGTATTTTATTCCCAAAGCCCGTTTCAATATCATCGGCAGCTATATAGGATTGGCTTATATTGTTAGTCTGTTTAAAATCCTTGTCTTTGCCGCCCACTTCTATGGTGTATTGTCCGTTTATCAGGAAATCGCCGGCATCAGGTAAATGCACAGTATTTTTTGCGTTCTTTACCTGGTTCAGAAAAAAGGCCTCCCGTATGGATCCCTTATCCGCATTTCCTGGAGATAATGTATAGTTCAGGTTGGTATTTTCGAGAAATATCTTATCGGGCTTCTGTAGGATACTGACGCTTTTTCCTGCTGTTTCGAGCGTATTAATCAGCTTCGCTTTTTCGAGATAATGGATGTATTGCAACAGGGTATTACGGGTAATGCCAATTTTTTCGCTTAGTTTGCTAATGTTGGGCTTAAAAGGCACATTGGCAGACAAAATATAAAGCAACTGGTATATTTTGCGTGTGTTGTGCGGATCAAAACCTTCTACAAATTGCAGGTCGTTTTCGATGACTACTCTAACCATTTGTTCCAGTTTGATGTTATATGTATTCAGATTTTCATTAAAAAAGGGGTAATATCCGTAGCGTAGGTAATCTGCGAAATGAGCCAATGGTTTAACAACAGATGCGATATCTCCTGAAAGCTGTAAGTGTTTAGTTAGGATATCTTCAAAACTCACTGCTTGCAATTGAACTATTCCTGAGAAATACAAAAACTCCCTGAATGACAGGCCAGGCAACTGGTATTGGATAGCCCGCCGACTTAGGTCTGCGTTCTGCCTGAGTATGTCCATGATTGATGAACCGGTGAATATGATCTTTAATTCAGGGTAGAAATCGTAGCAATTTTTTATTTCTCTTGCCCAGTCGGGGTACTTATGCACTTCATCCAGCAACAATAGTTTTCCGTCTGTCGCAATAAAGGTGCCTACAACATCCACCAGTTTATGTTCTGTAAAATAGATATCATCCAGGGTGATGTACAGAACCTCTTTCCCAGTACTCATATGCGCTTTGGCATATTGCAGTAGTAAGGTGGTCTTTCCTGTTCCTCTTGCGCCAAGTACTCCAATCAAGCGGTCGGACCAATCGATCTTATCCACCGCAGAGCGGATCAACTTCTGCCGGACATTGCGGATAAGAAAATTAGATTTTTGAAAGAGTTGCTCCATTTTGCTTTATTTATTAAACAAAATTAGAAATTATTGTATAATTAAAAGAGCATTTTTTGATTAATTCTTCCAAAGGTGAAACATTAGTTTTAATAATAGCTTAGATAAGTAATAGCACTTAGTCCTAACGCTGTCCCAATTAATGACCCAAGTATAAGTTTCCCAGTGAGAGTTGCACCTACCAAAAATGCAATCCAAATACCCGACCCAATTCAGCGTTGGAGTTTATATTTCAAGCATATCAATCTATTAAAGCAGCTAAAAATTTCAACTCTTACGTTAAATATTCAACTTAACGAAACCACTTCCTATTTTGCAAAAATTTTCTTGTATAAGAAATACACAATAAAAATCATTATCAAAAAGGAAGATCCAATCAGCAAATCAGAAATGAAAGGGGTTGCATGCAGAATTTTCAATAGAATTCCTACGGTCAGGAACAAGGTCCATGCAAAAAACAATGTTTTTATATTCATGATATTTGAAATTTAAAAAATAAATAATTTATGAGTCAACCTTGCTTTTTTTTCGTGTCAGCATATTCCACTATTTCATTTTTTTTCTTTGAGATATGAAAAAAACTCTCAATTCGTAGCTACTGAATATTTTTAAGAACGTTGTTTTATGCGTAATTTTCGTCATAAGGTTTCTTGCAATTATTTCTTATTACGCAAACAATAAAAAAAGGTTACAATATTTTTTGATTATTTTAAATAAAACTATTCTTTTCAGATTATTTTTAATTTCACAAGCCTGGTGAATCGGTAATTCTTTTTGTGAGTCTAGATTCTCTCTTTAACTTTTAAACAAACAACAAAAAACGCTCCTCTTTAAATCTCAACTCTCAAAATTTATTTCCAAAACCTAGACTTACTAAATAGGGGTTAACAACCCTACTTTACACAAAAAGCGTAACTAGGCAAATGCCTTTGAGGGTCCGAAACTTGAGTCGAACATAGAAAATATGCTTAGTAAAAATGCTTTTACGAACTAGGAATGAAGTTTAAACTTGAGTACAACACAAGAACTGTGGCCAGAATTTTCCACCAGTTTTTATTCATCATGAGTGTTGAATTAATCCTTCCAAAGGAAAGGAAATAACAATAAAGAAGTAGTGATCACGATGACATTTATGGCTATCAGAACTCCAATTTCATCATAGGATACCGAGCGATCCAGACCATCCATTGCGTTTTTCGACAACTTGATTAGGACTACCAAAAGGGGAATGATGACCGGAAAACTTAAGATTGCCATTAGCCCTCCTGCATTATTTGCTTTCGAAGCAATTCCTGAGATCATCGTAAACACAGATGCGAAACTAATGCTACCCAACAACACTGCAAAAAAATAGAATAGTGGATCACCAAGCAGATTTTTAAAAACCAGCGTATAAAAACCCAATGCAATTGCTGAGAGCAGCAGCATCAGAAAGATATTATAAATGATCTTAGAAATAATGATTGCCTGGGCACTGGTTATGGTATAGTAATACAGTTGCCTTCCTCTGCTTTCCTGGATAAAACTTTTTGTGATTGCATTGACTGAAGCAAATAGCATGATGATCCAAAATAGGGCATTCCAGGTTGGCGGGCTGGTGATCTCGCGAAAAGCCAGATAACAGACAAAAACCGTTGATACTACGTAGAGTAAAATGCCGTTCAATGCATATTTTGAACGCCATTCCAGCATGATTTCCTTACGGATCAGAAATTTAACCTGATTCAATAAATCCATTTCAACAAATATAGAATTTGCTTTTCAGTTTCGGGTATTCATTCCTCTGCAATAAATGCATTGGATATTTGTTCGTATTTTGCATGATGTTTTTTTCAATACTTGATAGTCCTATCGGACAATTAGTCATTGAGGCCAGGGAAAATAAAATCTGTGCAATCGGTTTTCCTTCGGAAATTCCTTTAGCATATCCCAATGAAATTTCTGAACTGGCCAAGGAGCAGTTTATAGCGTATTTTGCCGGAAAAAGAATGAATTTCGATTTTCCAATGGTTCAGACCGGGACTGATTTTCAGCAAAAGGTATGGGAAGAACTCAGTAAAATCAATGCCGGCACACCCATAAGTTATGCCGCCCTGGCAAAACGAATGAAAAACCCTTTGGCAATTCGTGCCATTGCCTCGGCAAATGGCCGCAATAATCTGATGATTGCCATTCCATGTCACCGTGTAATTGGCAGTAATGGCGATCTGGTGGGTTTCTCGGCAGGATTATGGCGTAAAAAGTGGCTTCTTGAACACGAAGCAAAAATAACCTCCGCCGGACAAACAACATTAACTTTCTGAAATCGATATCAATTCCAAGCCTAATATAATTCTACAAGGCTGATTAAACCTCTTTCATTGTGGACCTGATCCGATGTTATTCAGACCTTGCGCTGGACTTGATCCGATGTCAGTCCGGACTTGATCCGGACCTCGGTGCCAATTCAACATGATACCTCACCAGATCATCTATTGGAGAACGAATGATCTTACCCACCTTCATACCATACTCTATAGAAGTCTCCTCAAGTACATTTCTGAAATTATATCCCACCGAGCCGATACAGTTAAAAGTATGGTCTTTATAGTTTGGATAATGTGTAACCAGATTTTGGAAAAAATCAACAAAAGAAGTTTTTACGATTTTTCTTGAGTATTCAGCATGAACATTATTATCATAAACGAACTTGGCAAAGCTGGCACAAAAACGATTGGCCAAAGGCTTTGTATAAACATAATCAGTTACTTCATCCGGGGTTAGCTTATATGTTTCCCAAAAGCGTTCTCTAACCACTTCGGGCATATAACCTCTCAAATAATCCGTGAGAAGCTTTTTACCAATATGACAACCGCTTCCCTCATCACCCAATATGTATGCTGCGGAATCAATGTTAAGAGAAATATCTTTGCCATTGTAGAGTCCGGTATTTGTTCCTGTCCCCAAAATAGCGGCAAAACCACTATCTAAACCGAGTAATGCTCTTGCAGCGGCAAGAAGGTCATGCCCAACATAAACACTGGCATTAACAAATACTGCAGACATAGCCTCCTTAACTATCTGCACTTTATCTTCAGTGGAGCAGCCTGCACCATAATAATTCACCTCATGAATATCAGAAAGATCGAGATCGCTTGGCAATCCTTTTTTGAGTGAATTAATGATATACTCTGCACTAACAAAATATGGATTATATCCTTCAGTGTTGAAATAGATTTTTTGACCAGATTTATTCAATAAACACCAATTAGTCTTGGTAGACCCTCCATCTGCAATAACGATCATAGTTTTATAAATTTTTTAAAAAGCTAAATGTATGAATTTATACTAATTGTCAAGAGTACGCAATAAAATATCGGGTTAATCTCCTCTTTTACACCAGGAGTGAAAAAAATAGATAATAAACTATTGAATGTGATAAAAATAATTCCTTAAGACAAGTATAAAATATAATTTTAGGCATGAATGATATTAAAATGATTGTTGACCTGCGAAGTGATACTGTGACGCGGCCGACACCCGAAATGCTGGAGGCCATGTATAGTGCAAAAGTTGGAGATGATGTCTTTGACGAAGATGAAACAGTCAATGCATTACAGGAAAAAGTTGCGGAAATTTTTGGCATGGAAGATGCCCTTTTTTGTCCATCCGGAACTATGACCAACCAGATTGCAATCAAACGTTTTACCAATCCGATGGAAGAAGTGATTTGCGATGAAACCGCGCATGTTTATCGGTATGAGGGTGGCGGAATTGCATATAATTCAATGGCTTCGGTCCGTTTGTTACATGGTGACAGAGGCCGGCTAAATGCCGATCTGATAGAGCCTCATATCAATCCGGATAATATTCATTACCCAAAAACTAGTCTGGTCGTTCTTGAAAATACCGTAAATCGCGGTGGAGGAAGCTTTTACACGCTGGATCAGATTGAACCTATTTATCACCTTTGCCGCTTAAAAAATCTCTTTCTTCATCTCGATGGAGCCCGAATCTTCAATGCTTTAACCGAGTCGGAAGATGATCCCAAGGAATATGGAAGAATGTTTGATGGAATATCCGTTTGTTTATCAAAAGGATTAGGCGCACCTGTTGGTTCAGTTTTGGTTGGCAGCAGAGAAACCATTTATCATGCAAGAAGAATCAGAAAAGTTTTTGGTGGTGGTTGGCGGCAAGCGGGTTATCTTGCGGCAGCAGGAATTTACGCCCTCGATCATCATGTAAATCGACTGAAGATAGATCATAAGAATGCTAAAACGCTGGCTGAAACACTGATCAGTCTGCCATTTGTAAGTAGTATCATGCCAGCGGATACGAACATTATAATTTTTGAACTCCACAAAAAATATAATCCGGATGAGTTTGTTGAAAAATTAAATCACCGTGGAATAAAGTGTAATACTTTTGGCAAGCAAATGATCAGGTTTGTAACCCACTTGGATATTAATGACGATCATATTGGCCACACCATTGAGGTTTTGAAGAAATTCCACTAAACTTATTTAAATCAAATTTCCCAAAACAGTGTATCAGCTAAATAAATACATTTGCATATGGAAAAAATTCTGATTGCCAACCGGGGAGAGATTGCACTGCGTATTATGCGTTCGGCCAGGGAAATGGGAATCAAAACTGTGGCAGTATTCTCTGAAGCTGACCGCAATGCATTGCATGTGAGATATGCTGATGAAGCTATTTGTATTGGTCCGGCCCCTTCTTCTCAATCCTACTTATCAGGAGAGCGGATAATAGAAGCATGTCTCAAAACAGGAGCTAAAGGTATTCATCCTGGGTATGGCTTTCTTTCTGAGAATGCTGCTTTTGCAAGAATGGCCAAAGAAGCCGGACTGATTCTGATCGGGCCTTCTCCTGAAGCCATGGAGATCATGGGAAATAAACTTTCGGCTAAGGCTGCCGCAATGAAATTTAATATTCCTATGGTTCCCGGAACCGAAGAAGCAGTTACTGATATTCGAATCGCACAAAAAAAAGCTCAGGAAATTGGCTTTCCAATACTTATAAAAGCGGCAGCAGGTGGAGGTGGTAAAGGTATGCGGATTGTCGAAAAGCAGTCTGAGTTTGTTGAGCAAATGGATTTAGCAGTATCCGAAGCATTATCCTCATTTGGAGATGGTTCTGTATTTATTGAACGTTATGTTTCTTCACCCAGGCACATAGAAATTCAGATTCTTGGTGATAATTACGGCAATATCGTGCATTTGTTTGAACGGGATTGTTCAATTCAAAGGAGGTACCAGAAAGTTGTTGAAGAAGCCCCTTCATCCGTTTTAAGTGAAGAACTTAGACAAAAAATGGGTGAAAGTGCGGTAAATGCTGCAAGATCCTGCAATTATATTGGAGCCGGAACAGTAGAATTTATTCTGGATGAGAACCTTGATTTTTTCTTTCTTGAAATGAATACGCGCTTACAGGTTGAACATCCGGTTACGGAAATGATAACTGGTGTTGACCTGGTAAAAGAACAGATCAAAATTGCAAGGGGTGAGAAATTAAGTTTTAAGCAGGAAGACCTGAAAATCAAAGGTCATGCTATGGAATTGAGAGTTTATGCTGAAGATCCGGCGAATAATTTCCTACCTGATATTGGCAAACTTCAAACCTATATCACTCCAAAAGGTCCGGGTGTACGCGTAGATGACGGATTCGAACAAGGTATGGAAATACCTATTTATTATGATCCTATGATTGCTAAGCTGGTGACTTATGGAAAAGACCGCACCGAAGCCATAGAACGAATGATCAGAGCCATTGACGAATACCATATTACCGGAATTCAAACTACACTTAGTTTCGGGAGATTTGTTATGCAGCATGAAGCATTTATTTCCGGAAAATTTGATACCCACTTTGTAAGCAAGTACTTTCTTCCTGAATATTTGGGAGATGAAAATGAAGATGAAGCCATGATTGCTGCATTAATTGGAGCTGAGTTTATGACACAAAGTAATGCAGGCAGCACAACAAATACCAATCATACTTGGAGATCATCTGCCTGGATGAAAAATAGAAAATTATATTAAATTTCAGAATATAAATTATGTTTACCGGTATAATTGAGAAAGTAGGAACAGTTTCCAACTTAAAAAAAGAGCGGGATAACCTCCAGATGATTATTCAATCTGAGTTTTCAAACGAATTGAAGATCGACCAGTCTGTTTCACATAATGGTATCTGCTTAACAGTGGTAGCAATAGGTACGGGAACTCATACTGTAACTGCAATAACTGAAACATTGAACAAGACAAACCTGGGTAAACTCAAAGAAGGTGATCTGGTTAATCTTGAACGATGTATGCAGATAAATGGAAGGCTTGATGGGCACATAGTTCAGGGGCATGTTGACCAGACAGGAATTTGCACAGAAGTAATTGAGAAGAACGGTAGCTGGGAATATACCATTAGCTATGATTCTACAATTGGAAACATAACCGTCGAAAAGGGTTCTATCTGTGTTAATGGAATAAGTCTGACAGTTGTTAACTCCAGAGAGGATTCCTTTTCTGTTGCGATTATACCCTATACCTACGAACATACCAATATGCAAAGCCTCCGGATTGGCGATACTGTAAATCTGGAATTTGATATTATTGGAAAATATATTGCCCGTTTAGCCCGTCAAAAAGATGGGAGAAATGAGATCTGAGATAAAATCGTAAACCTTTTAAGTCTAATCATATCATATTGCTTGAGCAAAAAAGCCAGATAGACCATCCGGTTTTACATCTAATTGCAAAGGCTACTGCTACCGGAATATCCGTCCCTATGAAAATAGCAAGGGGCAAACTAAACCTTACTTCAGAAGATAGCTTACGGCTGTTTGAAATTTGATATAAATCGGGATTTCTTAACGGAACTACCCTAAAGGATAGAACTGAACTTTGCTTTAAAACACAGGTATTATTTCTTAAAATTGAATCATTTTTGTTCCAGAGCATTATCCGAGCAATTATAATCTCTATCTGTAGAATTTCCAGAACTTCATCATAGCGATGATTGCAGACAATAATTAAAATTTCAAACTAACACTTATTTCATCAGGCATCTGAAATCAGGTAAGTGACATCAGGCAAGTGACATCAGACCATAATCTTACTCTATCGCCTTGCCCTTCATTGCTGAAGAAATTGCGGTGTTCATCAATCGCTCAGCAAAAGGCCTGGTGAATTCATTAAGCTCATCAATACTTTTGTGGATCAGATCCTTATCCCTGGAGCTTAATGAAGATTTTAGAGCGCTGATTAATTTCTGGGTATCCTTTTCTTCCTGTTCAGAAACCTGCGCGCCATTCTTTTCCAAAAATCGCTCAACTGTATAAACCATTTGTTCACCCTCTGTGCGGGCTTCTATTATCATTCTTTTGCTCACATCTTCCTTAGCATTCTGGATGCTGTCTATCAGCATTTTTTCTACCTGTTCATCGGTAAGACCATAGGTTGGTTTTACTTCAACTTCCTGTTTAACCCCTGATCTCAGTTCGACAGCTTCGACGGTTAATATTCCATCTGCATTCAACCTGAAATTAATATCCACTTTCGGAAAACCAGCAGGCATTGCCGGAATTCCTTTCAATTCAAATTCAGCCAGTTTCCGATTTTCAGTTACAAGATCACGCTCGCCCTGATAAACAGAGATTTTTATATTGACCTGACCGTCTATTGAGGTAGTGTACTGTCTCCCAGCTTTGGAAGGTACCTTTGCGTTGCGCGGTATAATCACATCCATTAGTCCGCCCATGGTTTCAATACCCAATGAAAGTGGTGTAACATCCAAGAGTAAAATATCCTTTCTGTTTCCGGACAGAATATCCGACTGAATGGCAGCCCCTAATGCCACTACTTCATCAGGATTGATTTGATCATGAACGTCTTTCCCGAAAAATTTTGCAACCATCTGTTTAACCAATGGTGTACGCGTTGAGCCTCCAACCATTACAACTTCCTGAATATCAGTTGTAAGCAGATCTGCATCTTTCAATGCATTTTTACAGCAAGTTATCGTTTGCTCAACACGTGAAAGAATTAGTTCTTCAAATTTTTGCTTAGTTATAGCACAGGGAATATTTTCAACCGTATCATTAAAAATAGTTTGAGTCGTTAATGCTTTTTTTGCTTCCTCAGCCTTCAAACGTAAGGCCTGGCTAAGCGAAGAAGTCAGGAGGTTATCACCCAGTTGATTCTGTTGAATCCAGTAATTTACAATTGCCCTATCGAAATCATCCCCACCCAAAAAAGTATCTCCATTTGTTGAAAGGACTTCAAAAATTCCATTTTGGATTTTTAAAATTGACACATCGAAAGTTCCACCACCCAAATCATAAACAGCAATAACTTTTTCTTCTTCAGGATTTAGTCCTATACCATAAGCCAGACTTGCAGCTGTTGGTTCATTAAGAATTCGCAAAACATCGAGTCCGGCAAGTTTACCAGCATCACGGGTTGCCTGACGCTGACTATCATTAAAGTAAGCCGGCACAGTAATCACCGCACGGTTTACTGCAGTTTTCAAAGCGTGTTCGGCCCTTTCCTTCAATTCTTTCAAAATCATACCCGAAAGTTCAATCGGCGTAAAATATTTATCTCCTGCTTTTATCTTGACCAGAGTTTCACTGTCTTCGTCAATAATTTTATAAGAAAATAAATCGCTGTGCTCCTGAATGTCTTTAAATGAACGGCCTAAAAGTCGCTTCACGGAAAAGATCGTATTTTGAGGATCAGAAATTAAATATTCTTTCGCTTCATTTCCAACAATAAGCCCCCCGTCTGTTTGGAAATGGACCACTGAGGGTACAAGCACACCTTTTCCTGTATCATTTATTACCTGTGGCTTCCCCTCAGGATTAATAAATGCGACCAGGCTATTGGTTGTACCCAAATCTATCCCAACAATTACTTCTTCCTTCTGTACAGAACCGGTTGCAATATTAATAGAAACTTTAGCCATAATTGCTTGTTAACAAGCCGCAAAGGTAGCTAGTTTAGCAACAATACAGAACTATTCAATTCAATTAGAATTATTATTACAATTTGATTAGTTTCTGGTAAAACAGAGCCCAGTTTTTAATCTAAATAATCGTATGTTTAATCTAGATACCTGCCAAATTATGAAATCACTTCTATTAAATTACCTGCAATACAATCATTGGGCAAATGAGAAAATGTGTAATTATTTATCGGGGGTTGATGAGGACGAAATCCTTGCAAATAAAAAGGCAGAATACCAGACAATTAAAAAAGTAATCCTTCATGTTGCAGATTCTGAACAAACCTGGCTTGCCCGACTAAACGGAAAAAATATTCCTCATATGCACAAGCTCGATTCTTCAGGGAGTTTTGCTGGTATTTGTAGTACCATTAGAAATAACTCGGTAGATTTTATTGAATTTGTATCCGGCAAGGACGATCAATTCTTACTGTCGGTCACCGAATATGTCAATTTAAAGGGTAAGACTTTCAGTCAGAACAATGCAGAGATAATCCTCCATTGCATGAATCACTCTACTTTTCACCGTGGACAAGTGATGAGTATGCTCCGGTACGTGGGATATACCGATCAATCGGCAAGTGATTTTATTATGTTTTTAAGAGAAAAAAGCTGATAGGGTTTAAAAAAGGCTGACAGGGTTTAAAACCCTGAAAAAAGCTGACAGGGTTTAAAACCCTGTCAGCCTTAAACTATCTGTTAAACACCATCCTTTTCCCAAATATCCCATCGATAAGTTTACCATTTTCGTATACCAGATTTCCTGAAACAATTGTGCTTACTATGGTAGAACCAAATGTTTGCCCTTCAAAAGGACTCCAGCCACATTTGTAAAGCAGATTTGATTTACTGACCGTTTGTCTCTTATTTAAATCAACCAATACCAGGTCAGCCCAGTAGCCCTCTCTTATAAATCCACGTTTTTCAATTTGAAAGCATATTGCGGGCCTATGAGCCATTTTTTCAACAATCTTCTCAAGGGATATTTTACCTTGCTTATAAAATTCCAGCATTGCTATCAATGCATGTTGTACCAAGGGTCCGCCGGATGGTGCTTTTGAATACGATTGTGATTTCTCCTCGATTGTATGCGGTGCATGATCTGTTGCAATAACGTCAATCCGATCATCCAATACCGCTTTAAATACTTCATCCCGGTCGGCAGCAGTTTTTATAGCAGGATTCCATTTAATCCAATTACCATTTTTAGCATAATCGGCATCAGAAAACCATAAATGATGAATACAGGCTTCAGAAGTTATCCTCTTTTTTTCAAGAGGAATTGAATTATCAAAAAGAGAGGTCTCAATTGCAGTGGATATATGAAGAATATGCAGGCGCGTATTGAACTTTTTTGCAAGCCCAACCGCTAAAGAACTTGAAATATAGCAGGCTTCTGCATTTCTGATCATGGGATGCATTTCGGGTGTTAAATTATCTCCGTACTGCATTTTGAACTGGGCGGAATTGGCCCTGATGGTGGCCTCGTCTTCACAATGTGTAGCGACCAGCATAGGCGTCATACTAAAAATACCTTCAAGGGTCTTCTCATTATCAACAAGCATATCACCAGTGGAAGAACCCATAAACACCTTAATCCCACATACATTTTTGGGATCTGTTTTTAATACTTGGTCGAGGTTATCATTGCCGGCACCCATAAAAAATGAATAATTACCAGCGGAAGTCTGCCTTGCAATCTGATATTTATCTTCGAGTAAGTCTTGTGTCAAGGCATTGGGAACTGTATTGGGCATCTCCATGAAGGAAGTGATACCACCGGCAACTGCAGCACGGCTCTCGGTAAAAATATTTCCCTTATGGGTCAATCCGGGTTCCCTGAAATGAACCTGATCATCAATACACCCCGGAAAGAGATGCAGTCCCTCTGCGTTAATCTCCTTTTCAGCTGAGCTATTAAGACTTGAACCAATTTGTTCAATCAGTCCGTTTTTCACAAAGACATCCCCAATAAATGTACGGCCTTCGTTAACTATAATTGCAGATTTAATGATTATTGAAGACATTGTATGAAGTTTAAACTTATCTACAGGTGTAAATTTCGGTATTATTTTGCTTAATTCTTTGTCAATAATGTGGAATTACACACTGAATTCGGGATAATGATAAAACAATTGAAAAAGCAATAATAATTAAAGAAAGGGAATCACTGAATTGAAATCGCTTGCTTTTTCAGACAACCGGCAATAGACAACAGATATCAGACATAAAAACCCTTAATCCCTAATCTAAATTCCAAATCCCTACCTTTGTTGAATGTCATTATCCTTCGAAGATTTTAAGTTAAACAGGCAAATTCTTAATGCTGTAGATGATGCAGGTTATACTCTGCCCACTCCGATACAGGAAAAAGCGATCATGCCTATCTTATCTGGTCAGGACATAATGGGTATCGCACAAACAGGAACCGGCAAAACCGCAGCTTTTGTGTTGCCAATTCTTATGAAGCTCAAATATGCTCAGGGAAATGATCCAAGGGCATTAATCATCGCCCCTACCCGCGAACTGGCTATGCAGATCGAAGAAAATGTGAAAACCTTCGCTAAATATACTGACCTGCGAACTGTTGTGCTATATGGAGGATTAGGTCCAAAAACCCAGATCGCTGAATTAGAAAAAGGGGTAGATATCATTATCTCAACCCCTGGACGCTTTCTTGATTTATATCTTGAAGGAAATATCAACACTCAAAATCTGAAATTTTTGGTGATGGATGAGGCCGATAAAATGATGGACATGGGCTTTATCGGTTCAATTCATCGCATCCTAGAAGTAGTGCCAAGAAAACGTCAGAACCTACTGTTTTCGGCTACCATGAGCGAACTGGTGCATAAGATCTCAGGCGATTTTCTGAAACATCCCACAGTGATCGAGGTAGCAGAGCAGGCGACTCCTGCGGCAACGGTAAGCCAGGTTTTGTATAAAGTTCCAAACCTAAAAACTAAATTAAATCTGCTTCAACATTTACTCAGAGATACAGAGGACTTTACCCGCCTGATAATTTTCTGTAAAACAAAAATAGTAGCTGATAATATTTTTCATTTCCTTGAACGGAGATATGGTACAGATGAGGTGAGAGTTATCCATGCCAATAAGGGACAAAATACCCGAATAAATTCTATAAATGCCTTTAAAGAAGGGCAAATACGTATTCTGGTCGCAACTGATGTGGCTTCCCGCGGACTGGATGTAAGCAATGTGAGTCATGTGATCAATTTTGATGTTCCGATTATCATTGAAGATTATGTACACCGAATTGGTCGTACAGGGAGAGCTCTGCAAACAGGAGATGCGATTACTTTTTGCAGCCCCTCGGAAGAATATTATATAGAGAAGATTGAAAAATTGATCCGGCAATCCATTCCAGTTTCTGAAATGCCCGAAAATGTATTCGTTGATGATACTCCTTATGAGGAACGTCAGAATATTGCCCGGGAGATTGATTTGCAAAAACGTAAAGAAGACCCAGCATTCAAAGGAGCTTTTCACGAGAAAAAAGCCAAGAATTCGAAAACTATAAAATCAACAAAGCCGGAGGCTAAACCTAAAGTCAGAAATAATAAACCCGGTGCCGCAAGAAGAAAGAAAAGTGTCAAATTTGATTCTGTTCATAAAAAAGACCGAAAGAAATGAAACTGCGATTAACGCCGCTAAACATAGTTTCTTCATTATTGCTGGTAAGTATTGCTTATCAGCTATTTTTCCCGGATGAAATCGGATTCAACGAGTTAGGAAGCATTCCGCTGATCATTCTACTGTTTCTTAGTTTTGTCACTGATCAGATTTTCCGCAGATTGATACCTCAGCTAAAGCGCATTTGGTTAATTGAACTTCTATTTCTCATCTTTGTGGCTGTTTTGATGATATTGATTAAATTATACGTTTTTAGTTGACACCCGATGGCTATCGGGTTGACAGTTGAGAATTGAGAGTGCAGAATTAAGAATCTGGGAATTTGAACCTTTGAAACAATGAACTTTTAAACCACAGAAAGATAACCGAAAACTGACAACAAATTAAACGCAGAAAAATACAATCAAATAATTAGCACCTCATTGAAACTGGCGCAACTTATTACCTATAACTTACTACTTACAACTTAAGAATGAAAAAAGCCGAAATAAAACTTACTATAGAATTAGACGATCAAAACGTACCTGAAAATATATTATGGGAATCAACCGACTCTCAAAACAAAGAAGCATTACCTGTTAAATCTATGATGCTTGCTTTGTGGGATCATAATTATAAGAACTCACTTCGAATAGACCTTTGGACTAAAGATATGCCAGTTGATGAAATGAAGCGATTTTTTTATGAGACGCTTCAGACTATGGGTGACAGTTTTTTACGGGCAACAGGTGAAGAGGCTATAGTTGAGGATCTTAGGGATTACTGTGCTCATTTTGCCGATAAAATGGAGTTGACCGATGGAAATAATCCACAATCAGCCCTCAAAGGTTAATTCTGAAATCATGCCTTTTAGAAACTATATCGGAATAATTGCTTCGCTCATGGTTATTGCCGGAGGATTCATGCCAATGCTGCATATCCCAATAATTGGTAACTGGAATTACTGGGATATAGATACTGTATTGGCTTCGATTGTTTATTCATTAGCAATTCTATCTTTTATTGCAGCCGCAACTAATAAAAAAGGTTTAATCCGCTTTTGCGGATGGGCATTATTACTCGTACTGATTTTTACATTCTGGGCAGTTTATTTTAAAGTCAGCAATTATTTTAATGTCATTCCTTTCAAAAAATTGGCTGCAGTTGCGGGTAAAATGATTCAATACAGATGGATTGGCTGGGCGCTAATTGCCTCAGGAGCATGGCTGATGATATTCTTTTCAGTAAAAAATAAAAAAAAACAAATTGATTCATAATTAGTAAATTGGTTAATTAATTTAATTGGAATTGTTTACCTAAATCCAAAAAATGAATCAAACTCTTTCCCAAAGCCTTCTGAGAGTATTTTTTGCAATCCCGTTTGCATTGTTTGGAGTAATGTACCTCATCTTCGCAGACAATATGCAGGGAATGGTTCCATCCTATGTTCCGGGCGGTGTGATTTGGGTGTACACTACAGGAGTTTTATTAATTCTGGGTGCTGCCAGTTTTATAATTAAAAAATCGGTTCAACTTGACGCCTATCTCTTGGGTGGATTAAAATTAATGTTTATAAATTATAAATCTGCCAGTGGTAATTGGAGGAGATCAGAATTGGATTTCCTCACCTATAAAAAGGGGGTAATACACTTCTCAAAAAAAGCTGGGAAACCTAAAAATCAAAAATGAAAATTGAAGTGGTAAGAACCAAAAAATCCTTTCGAAACTGGAAATATTATTTAAATCTGATACCAGTAATGTTGGTCGTATTTGGAAATCTTGCAGGCGGATGGTTCACGCTTTTGAACTTCACCTTCTCATTTATTTTACTTGGAATTGCTGAATTATTAGTTCCTGAAGACCGTACCAACGATGACTCGACAGAGGATAAACTTCCGGAAGTTTTAATGTATTTTTCAGTTAGTGGTCAAATTTTAGCAATTTCCAGCCTAATTTATGGTATTTCAAGCGGAATAATCACTGAACACTGGATACTAACTGCTGCACTTTCTACTGGTGGATCTTCGGGAACTCTGGCCATTGTTGTCGCCCATGAATTGATTCACAAAAAGCAAAAGGCCTGGAATTTTGCTGGCCGATTTCTATTATTTACAGCATTAAACCCCTATTTCTATATCCATCATTTGCGTGTTCATCATAAATATGTTGGGACTGATAGGGATCCAGTAACTGCGAAATTCGGGGAAAATTATTATCATTTTGCATTACGCTCTATTAGCGGACAGTTCAGGCAATCTATGAAAATTGAAACGGAGCGCTGCAGGTCAAAAAAACTGGGTCCTTATGGATTACACAACTATATGATTGCTTGTCTATTGGGCTACCTCATAATCATCGCACTCTGCGCAACCATTTGGAGCTGGGATGTGGCGGCTGCAATTATACTCCAAGCCATTTTTGCTAACCTTTTACTTGAATACACCAATTACATTGAACATTATGGTTTGGGCAGGCTTGATCATGAACGTGTAAATGAAAAACATTCGTGGCAGAGTGACAAACTGATTAGCCGCTTTCTTCTTATCGACCTGAGCAGACACTCAGATCATCATTTTCATGCCGCAAAACCATTTAACCAACTGTTGTCTTACCCAGAAAGTCCGGTACTTCCTGGTGGTTATGCGAGTATGATTTTACCAGCCCTGATTCCTCCATTGTGGTTTAAACTAGTAAACAAAAGAGTGCCTGAAAATTATTCGTTAAAAAAACCTGATTCAGTTATTCTATAAAATTTTTACGCTTAGTTTCATCCGCAGTCATTGCGGACTTGATCCGCAATCACTTTCCAAACGTAATTTCCTTTTGGAAAAGCTTGGCATATTTTCGCTTATCAAATTTATAGAGTTTTGCTGCCCTGTAAGAAACTCCCTTTTGCTTCTCATCTAACTCTTTGAGGATACCGTAATTCAACATTTTTTTTCTGAAATTCCGCTTGTCCAGTTTCTTATTTAAAATAACTTCATATAAATGCTGAAGCTGTGTTAGGGTAAATTTCTCTGGAAGTAATTCAAAGGCAATTGGCTGATAGCTAATTCTGTGTCGGATTTTTTCAAAACCCTTGGAGAATATCTTCTCATGATCAAATGCAAGTTTAGGTAAGTCGTTTACAGGAATCCAAACTGCCCTGGACGCGTAATTACTCACAGGTTTGAGGTCTTTGCTGCCACTGAGTCTAATCATTGCATAGTAGGCCACAGTGATTACTCTACCTTGCGGATGCCTGTTTACATCACCAAAGGTGTAAAATTGGTCCATGTATATTCCTCTAAGTCCGGTCAACTCATAAAGAATACGTTCGGCAGCATGATCAATACTTTCATCCTGCTCCACAATATAACCGGGCAAAGCCCACCAATCTTTGAATGGTTCTTCATTTCGCTCAATAAGTAGAATCTTCAATTCTCCCTCATCGAAACCAAATATTACACAATCAATAGAAAAAACTGAATCGAACTTAGGCAGACTTAATCCCAAAATCTAAAATTTAACAATTAAATATATAAGGTTTATTCACAAAGTATGAAAAAAAATATAAAAATTACTTAGTGTAAAAAATACACACTATATTTGTGTATAATAATCAATATCTGTTTTGTCAGGAATTAGAAAATTAGGCGTTTTTACCTCTGGTGGAGATGCACCCGGAATGAACGCATGTATCAGAGCCGTTGTCCGGACTTCAGCATTCATGGGTTTAGAAGTAGTAGGTATCCGTAAAGGGTATCAGGGAATGCTGGATAGTGATTTTTGGGATATGGATGCCCGTTCAGTAAGAAATATTATTCATCTGGGAGGTACCATCTTGAAAACTGCCCGTTGTCTTGACTTTCAGAAAGATGAAGGAACAGAAAAAGCATACAAGAATCTTAAAGCCAAAGGAATTGATGCATTAGTTGCAATAGGTGGTGATGGAACAGCCAGAGGTGCTGAACGTCTTTCTTCACGTTTCGATATACCTGTCATGTGCATTCCAGGAACTATTGACAATGATCTTTATGGTTCGGACTTTACGCTTGGATTTGATACAGCAACAAATACAGTCATAGAAGCAATTGATAAGATCAGAGACACTGCGGCATCGCATAACCGATTGTTTTTTGTGGAGGTAATGGGAAGAGATTCTGGTTGTATTGCCTTACGTTCAGGAATTGCAGGTGGAGCAGAGGCTGTACTTTTACCTGAGCGAGCGACTCAAGTAGATGAATTGATTGAAAAATTATCAATGGATGCCAAAAATAAAAAAACTTCAAGCATTGTTATTGTAGCAGAAGGAGATAAAAGTGGTGGGGCATATCATCTTGCCAAACTTGTAACAGAAAAATTTGATTTTTACGATGTCAAAGTCACTATATTAGGGCATTTACAACGTGGAGGCAGCCCCAGTAGTTTTGACAGAGTGCTGGCGAGTCGTGTAGGCTATGCTGCTGTAAAAGGTTTATTATCTGGAAAAAGTAGGCAAATGGTTGGACTTCGGGGAAATTCTGTTGTTATGACACCTCTTACTGAGGCATTAAACAACACTGAGTTCAGGCTTGAAGAAGATCTCATGGAAATGATAAGTGTTTTATCAATTTAATTTATGATTGCAGTAGTTTATAGCGGATCAAGGCATGCCAATTGGAAATTAGCAGAAAAGGGTACAACTATTTCAGAATTTAAGACCCCAGGAATTAACCCTTTTTTCAATGATGAAAACTACATCACTCAATTTCTAAACAAGAATATACATCTTATAAATAACGCTGAAAAAATAAAATGGGTTTACTTTTTCGGCGCAGGAGCATCTTCGAACGAGCGTAAGGAAATTATTGCAAACGCCCTAGGTCGATTCTTCAGATTCAGCAAAGTTATTGTTGATCATGATTTGAAAGCCGCGGCACTTGCAGCAAGTGGTGACGAAGCCGGAATACTTGGAATTATAGGTAGTGGTTCGAATGCAGCCTATTTTGACGGAAAAAAGATAATAGAAAACAACTTCGGCTTAGGCTATATACTGGGTGATGAAGGGTCCTCCAACTGGTTAGGGCGCAGATTACTAAAGTCATATTTGAATGATCTTTTACCTGAAGAAACTGAACTCAAATTCAAAAAAAAATATGATTTCGACAGGACTCAGATACTCGATAAAGTTTACAAACAAGCTCAACCATCTTTATTTTTGAGCTCTTTTACAGACTTTCTGATGGAAAATAGAGAAGATCCCTTCATAAAAAGTATGATTATTGATGGTTTTGATAAGTATTTTAAAACTTACATTATGGCACTCAGAGAGGAATATCCAATTGTACCCATACATATGATTGGCATGATAGCTGCAGGATTTGAAGACTACTTGCATCAAGCTGCGAAAAATAATAACTTAATAGTCACCTCTGTTATTAAAGAACCTATATTTAATATTTTGAAGTACTACTCAAATAAAAATTAATAATTAGTTATTTAAGTGATTTAACTATAATACATGAAAATCCTGATCATGACATTGGGATTCTCAGATTTTCAAAACAAAAAAAAACAAACAAATGAAAATTGGAATTAATGGATTTGGCCGAATTGGTCGTTTAGCTTTCAGAGCTGCAATTGAACGTGAAGGTATTGAAATAGTTGGAATCAATGACCTTGTAGAGCCTGATTACATGGCATATATGCTTAAGTATGATTCAACTCATGGTAAGTTTAAGGGAACAATTGAAGTAGAAGGTGGGCATTTGGTAGTAAACGGAAAAACAATTCGCGTTACTGCTGAAAAAGATCCTGCAAATCTGAAATGGGATGAAGTTGGCGCTGAAGTAATTATTGAATCAACTGGTTTATTTCTTACTCAGGCAGATGCACAAAAACATATTCAAGCTGGTGCAAAAAAGGTAGTACTTTCTGCCCCCGCCAAGGATGATACCCCAACATTTGTAATGGGTGTAAATCATAAAGATCTGAAAGCAAATCAAACTATTGTCTCTAACGCTTCATGTACTACAAATTGCCTTGCTCCTCTTGCGAAAGTACTGAACGATGAATTTGGAATTCTGGAGGGGTTAATGACTACAGTACATGCAGTTACCGCTACTCAGAAAACTGTAGACGGACCGTCTGCAAAAGACTGGAGAGGTGGAAGAGGTGCTTATCAGAATATTATTCCTTCTTCCACAGGCGCAGCCAAAGCCGTAACTCTGGTTATTCCTGAATTAAAAGGAAAATTAACCGGAATGTCATTCCGAGTTCCGGTTGCTGACGTTTCAGTTGTTGATCTGACTGTCCGTTTGAATAAGCCGGCATCATATGATCAGATCAAAAAAGCAATGAAGGTAGCTTCTGAAGGCGAGCTAAAAGGTATACTGGGGTACACCGAGGAGGATGTAGTTTCAACTGATTTCCTTGGAGATTCACGTACCTCAATATTTGATGCGAAGGCAGGTATTGCCTTAAATGATAACTTCGTAAAAGTTGTGGCATGGTATGATAATGAATGGGGCTATTCCAGTAAGCTAATTGACCTTGTTGAGCACATTGCCAGCGTAAAATAACGACTGAAAATTTCTTTACTAACCTCAACCCTGCTTTAAGTTAAAGCAGGGTTTTTATTTTTTAGAGACCGTTAAATAATTGGTTTATACCACTTAGAGATTATTAATTTTTTAATCTTTATTTTCGTAACGCTGACAGGGTTTAAAACCCTGTCAGCGTTATTGATTGTTAAGGAAAAATGAATAAAATCGCTTGGGGTATAATAGGCTGTGGTAATGTTACTGAAGTCAAGAGTGGGCCAGCATTTAATAAAGTTGCAAATTCTTCGCTGGTCGCAGTAATGCGCCGGGATGAATCATTATCAAAGGATTATGCTTCAAGGCATCATGTACAAAAATGGTATTCTGATGCGAATCAATTGATCAATGATAAAGATGTAAATGCCATTTACATCGCTACCCCTCCAGATTCACATGAGGAATTAACAATTGCTGCTTTTAAAGCCGGTAAACCAGTTTATGTTGAAAAACCGATGGCTCTAAATTCTTCTGAAGCACAAAGCATGTTGGATGCCTCACAAAAGTATTCCTGTAAACTCAGCATCGCCCATTATCGGAGAGCACAAGACCGTTTCCTAGAAATTAGACAATTAATTGGTGAAAATATTCTGGGTCAGATAATATCCGCCGAGCTCAGATTATTTCAAGCTCCGAACCCAAGCCTTGCAGATAGCTGGCGAGTGAATCCAAAAATTTCAGGTGGCGGTTTGTTTCATGACCTTGCCCCGCATCAACTGGATCTGATGCTCTATTTTTTGGGGGAGCCAAAATCTGTGAAAGGAAGTTCATCTAACAGGGGGAAGAATTATCAGGCGGATGATTACGTTACGGCTGATATCATCTTTGGGGATGATATCTCATTCAATGGTATTTGGGACTATTCAGTAAACCCAGATAATGAGTGTGATCTCTGTGAAATTAAAGGAACAAAGGGGACTCTTCGTTTTCCTATTTTTACTGATGGATGTCAGCTAGACTTGGATGGCAAATCCAAAGACCTTTATTTCCCTCCTATTACACATGTTCAACAACCAATGATTGAGCAGGTAGTTAATTATTTCCTTGACAAGGGGCCAAATCCATGTTCGGCTTCAGAAGGACTAACTGTCATGCAGATAATGGACAAAGTGATTAAAAAAATCTAAATGCTAAATTCCTTACTTAACCATTTTAAATACTAAACCAGCTAGTGGTGGCAGGTTCATTATTCCTGATTGCGCTTTCCCATGCCAAAAAATTTCTTCAGAAATAACATTCTGTTCGTTAAATAAACCTGATCCATAATATTGTAAATCATCCGAATTCAGAACTAAGTTCCATATACCCTCAGAGGGCAGACCAATACGCCAGGCTTTCCTTGGTACAGGCGTCATATTTAATACGATCAAAAGATCATCAACAGGATTATTACCCTTTCTGGAATAAACAAGCACTGAATTTTCAGCATCTCCGCCTTCAATCCATTCAAAACCTCCTGAATCAAAACTCTTTTCATATAAAGCAGGTTCTGATTTATATAATTTATTGAGAGCTGTAATTGTCGATTTGATGCCCTGATGCGGAGCATATTCAAGCAAATGCCAGTCAAGTGATTGATTAAAGTTCCACTCTGCAGATTGGGCAAACTCACACCCCATAAAAAGGCATTTAGTGCCTGGGTGCGTAAACATGTAGAAGTATAATAGTCTAAGATTAGCGAACTTCTGCCATTCATCTCCAGGCATCCTGTCAAGTAATGAACCCTTCCCATGAACTACCTCATCATGTGAAAAAGGGAGCATAAAATTCTCCGTGAACGCATAAACTGTACTAAAAGTTATCCTCTGGTGATTGTATTTTCTATGTACCGGATCTTTGCCAAAATAATCAAGAGTGTCATGCATCCAGCCCATCATCCATTTCATACCAAAACCCAGACCGCCAGTAAATGTTGGTCTGCTTACCCCACTAAAGGCTGTGGATTCTTCAGCAATTGTCTGAACATCAGGAAAATGAGAATAAACAGCCTCATTGAATTCCTTGATAAAACTAATGGCTTCCAGATTTTCACGTCCACCATTTTTATTAGGAATCCATTCTCCTTCTTTCCTCGAATAATCAAGATATAGCATCGATGCAACGGCATCAACACGTAAGCCATCGGCATGATAACGGTCAAGCCAGAATATGGCATTGCTAATGAGGAACGATTTAATTTCATTCCTTCCATAATTGAATATAAAGGATTTCCAGTCCGGGTGGAAACCCTTCTTCATATCTTCATGCTCAAATAAATGAGTTCCATCGAATCGATAAAGCCCATGCTCATCACCGGGAAAATGTGATGGTACCCAGTCCATAATCACTCCAATGCCCGAAAGGTGCAATTGTTCAATCAGATACATCAAATCTTGCGGAGTACCATATCTTGAAGTGGCGGCAAAATATCCGGTAATCTGATAACCCCAGGAAGGATAAAATGGATGTTCCATCAAAGGCAGGAATTCTACATGGGTGAAGCCCGTTTCTAAAAGGTAAGGAATTAGCTTTTCTGCCATTTGGCGATAGCTTAAAAATTCATCAGGAGATTCAGGACTTCGAACCCAGGATCCAAAATGCATTTCATAAACCGACATGGGTTTATTCAGTGAATTAAAATCATACCTTGATTTCATCCAAGAACTATCACTCCATTCGTACCAAGTATCCCACACTATTGAAGCAGTAGATGGTGGTTCCTCCCATCTTAAAGCGAATGGATCTGCCTTCTCCAGATGCTCTCCAGAATTTGACTGAATAAAATATTTATATACTTCCCCACTTTTGATTCCAGGAATAAAAATTTCCCAAATTCCGGATTCATCCCACCTTACCTGCATAGGGTGGGAAGCTTTATTCCAGCCATTAAAATTCCCCTCAACAAAAACCTGTATTGCATTTGGAGCCCAAACTGCAAAATAAGTTCCTGAAGTTCCCAGATGATCTACCACATGCGAACCTAATTTTTCAAATAATTTGTAATGTTTACCGGCTTTGAAAAGACTGATGTCAAAATCCGAAAAACGGGAATACCACGAGTCCGAAGATATTGCTCCGGTCCTTACAGCCTGAATCGCACTAGCTCTTTTTGCCATAAACAAGGTATTTTCGTTAAAGTGATAATTTAACCCATTATTAAAATTACCTAGGCTAGGATCTCTATCCGCTTAAAATTCCTACTGGACTTTATCCTCAATCTTTTCAAATCATCAAACTCCAAGCTATTAGGAAATTCCTTTCCATCGATCAAAACATTAGAAGGTGCAAATGGCAGGCCAATAATTTTTAAATCATAGGTTTCATAGCGCGGTGTGAATAAACCCTCTATAGTTTGAACTATGGTCATAGATCTTTGATCACCATTTACAACATACTTTTTCTCCAGATAAATATTTTGTTCGAAGGCAAAAGTATCATCATGGTCTTCGTAAGAAAAAGAGTTTACTTCATATTCAGAGTAATAAATCTGAAAAATCAGCTCATCAACCTCATACTCTCCAACATATTGCATTAGTGGGGCTTCGGGAATCACAGATCCAGCCTTTACAAAAATTGGCATAGAATCAATTGCTGCGGATACCAGATGTTCTTGTCCTCCGATATAGGAATCATGTGTCCAGTAATCATACCATTTACCAGTTGGCAAATAAACATTTTTTGTTCTCGCACCTGGGTCACTTACAGGAGCAACCAATATCTTGTCTCCAAAAGTGAAGATATCCTGTATACTATGTGTGAGAATATTTTCCTGCTCCTGAATTACCAAGGGCCTTAGAATAGGGAAATTATGCTTGTAATGCTCCCAGAATACCGAATAAATGTAAGGAAGCAGTCTGTATCTAAGTTCAATAAACTTTCGGTTTATATCTTCATATTCTTGTCCAAAACTCCATGGTTCACGTTCTGCCGTGTCTCCTGCGGAATGTGCACGCATGAAGGGAGAAAAGACTCCCATCTGAATCCAGCGTGTAAATAATTCGCCATCAGGCTCACCACTGAATCCTCCAATATCTGTACCGCAAAAAGAGACTCCAGAAATTGATAGTCTCTGGCATTGTACAATGCCTATTTTAAGATGTTCCCAGGACGCTACATTATCCCCAGTCCAAACTGTAGCATAACGCTGAACACCTGAATAACCTGCTCTGGTGATTGTGAATGGCCTCTTATTTTTCTGAAGTTTTTTAAGTCCTTCATAAGTAGAACGCACCATTTGCATCCCGTATATGTTGTGAGCTTTTCTGTGCGATCCACGAAATCCATCATAATTATGGCGAACATCGACCGGAAAAGTGCCTGAACCAAAGACTGCAGGTTCATTCATGTCGTTCCAAACACCCGCTACTCCAGTGTCAACAAGATCCTTAAATAAACCTCCCCACCAAACCCGTACTTTGGGATTTGTGAAGTCTGGGAACTGACATCTTCCCGGCCAAACATGTCCTTCCATAAAATAATCATCGCAACGCCGGCAGAAATAATTATTTTGCTTCCCCTCCATAAAAACACTATAGCTTTCGTCAACCCTGATTCCGGGATCAATAATTACAACAGTTTTGAATCCATCCGAAGCCAACTCCTTAATCATCCGGGCAGGATCCGGAAAATATTTTCTGTTCCACGTAAAACAGCGATATCCATCCATGTAATCAATGTCGAGATAGATTGCATCACAAGGAATTTTGCGCTCTCGAAAATTACGGGCAATATCTTTGACTTTCTTTTCAGGATAATAACTCCACCTGCACTGATGAAAACCCAATGTCCATTTTGCCGGCATCTGATGAGTTCCCGTTAAGCTATGATAGCGCTTTAACACATCCATCATATGTGGTCCATGAATATAATAATATTGCATCTCACCTCCATCAGCCCAAAAACTAACCTTATCATTGTCCTGACACGCAAAATCAAAATGGCTTTTAAAGGTATTATCAAAAAATATCCCGTAACTGACACCTTCATTAATTCCCATGTAAAATGGAATGGTTCTGTAAAGTGGATCCTGACCCTTGCCAAAAGAATAAGCATCAGTGTTCCAGTTTAAAAATCGATTTCCACGAAGATTAAAATCGCTCGATTTGTCTCCCAAGCCAAAAAAATTCTCTTCCTCATTACATTTTTTTGTAGCATAAACATAATATCCGCCAAAATCAATATTCTCCTCCCAATGCATTGCACTAAGATCCTGATTGATTATGCAGCCATTAATATCCTCAAATGAGATTAAAAAATTATTCTTATTTATTACACAGGCTACAGTATTAGTTTGCACGCTATAGCTATGCTCATCTTCAATACAATTAAAAACTGTAATTTTTTGTTCACTATGGCTTAATGCGTAAGAAAACTCTTCAAGAAATACACCCTGAGGGGCTAGTCTGACCCTTATTATTTCATCACTGACTACTCTTACCTCAACCTGAGCATTACCATCTGAAAAGAAAAAGCTATTTCCTTCCTGTCTGTAATCTTTTACAGCTCCCAGATACTTTTTAACAATGGGCTCAAGCCCCACAATCGGATTATTTACGTGTTTAACGCCATCCTCCAGATCATTAACATCCAAAATCGTAGATAAGTTATCCTTACTTACTTCCATATTTTATTATTCGTTATTTTGTAAATTCTTCTCATTCAAGGTAATTTGAGAGGCGGGGGTTATTCCTAACTGTATAATACTTCTTGGTAAACTGATTGAAATTTATACAATGTCACATAGTTAGAAATAAAAATCGAAACTGCCATATTTCTATACAAAAAAGTCCCGCCCCAATTGATGGAGCGAGACTTCTGAATTGGTTGGTAAACAAAAATTTAATTTACATACTAAACTATCTTAAATACTGATTTGATCTTATTGATTAAAGGTAAATCCAACAAAATACATACCAGCCATTTCAGGATTTCCATAAGATGTAATATAGTATCTGTTAAGAAGATTCTGAGCTCCAATCTTAATCATACCATTTACTGAAGGAATCTTAAGATTCACTTGAGCATCTACAGTTCCAAAAGATGGAACATCTCCTGATGCAAATGATGATGCCCAATAAAATGAGTCCTGCCAACGGTAGGTTACATTCATACCCACATTCTTAGCAATACTTCGGTTACCTAATCCCAGGTTGTAACGAACCGTAGGAGTATTAAAATCATTTAGGAATGTAGCTGGAAGATTGCCAATTTGGTTGTATGAAATGTTTCCGCTAAGATTGAATTTTCCCATTAAATAATCCATCCCAAGGGCCGCACCATATGCAGAGACATCGCCAGCTGCATTGACCGGTACACCAAACCTAGTAAATGCAGTCCCATTTTGCTGAAATACTTCAACGGATGAAATAAAGTCTTTATAGGAGTTATAATATCCATAGGTATCAATCAATAATTTGCTTCCGATTAATCCCTTATAACCTAACTCGTAAGCCTGAACACTTTCAGGTCTTACACCATTAGGATCAAATGAATAAGTCTTAAGCAAGGCAGTGTTTGCTGCACCTGCAGCGGCTGAAGCAAGGTAATTCCTATAGCTGACATCAGAAAATGGCCTGTTGGTAAACAAGTTATATTTTTGTACCATTTCAGGTAATCCGCCAATTAAACGAGTTGATCCACCCCCAACAGAAAGATCAATGTATTGATTTTGTGTAGTTGGGTTACGATAACCTGT
>CAMBFY010000009.1 GCA_945865415.1 Sphingobacterium thalpophilum | reverse complement strand
CATTCATCTTGGCAAAAATTTTGATCAGATGCTCGGACCAGCTTATGCTACCTTAATTAGTGGCGGATTGGTTCTATTCTTCGAATGGCTGATTCTTTACTGGATGTACAAGAAAAAATTATTTATTAAAATTTAGACCATATTTAATTGATTATGAAATTACTTTCAAATTCACGCTATTTAGGCATGCTGGCACTTGCTTTGTTTATGCAGAATTGTTCTCAATCCAGCAAAACTACTTCTGACGCAAATGGAGCTGATACCACTTATTATTCCATGGACGATTTTCGAAAAGTGGAGAAATATGATACCCATACGCATATCAATGCATTCGATACTACTTTTATTGATCTGGCTAAAGAAGATAATTTCAGGCTGTTGGCATTAAATGTAAATCCCTCAAGTTACCCAACCGTTGAGCATCAGCAGGATGTAGCTGTTAGGGTGGTTAAGGCTTATCCTGAGCAGGTTGCTTGGGCTACTACCTTTACAGTAGCAGATTGGGGAACTGATAAATGGTTGCCACAAACACTGGCTTATCTGAAAGGTTCATTTGATAACGGAGCAATTGGGGTGAAGGTTTGGAAGAATGTTGGCATGGAGCTTCGCGACAAGGACGGGAAATTTGTGATGATTGATGATCCAAGATTTGATCCAGTAATTGATTATATCGAAAAAAGCGGTAAGACCCTGGTAGGGCATCTAGGTGAACCACGCAATGCATGGTTACCGGTAGATCAAATGACCGTTTCTGGGGATAAAAACTATTTTAGTAAGCATCCTGAGTATCATATGTTTCTTCATCCCGAATACCCTTCCTATGAAGATCAGGTGAATGCGCGTGATAAGATGCTTGAAAGGCATCCTAATATTCGTTTTGTTGGGGTTCATCTTGGAAGTTTGGAATGGAGTGTTGATGAACTTGCTAAACGTCTGGATAAGTTCCCGAATATGGCTGTTGATATGGCCGAGCGGATTTGTCATTTGGAATATCAGTCGATAAAGGAAAGAAAGAAGGTCAGGGATTTCATGATTAAATATCAAGACAGACTTATCTACGCAACTGACGACTGGGTTGGACCGAATTCAGATCCTATTGAACTTAAAAAGGACATTCAGGAGACCCATTTAAGCGACTGGAAGTATTTTGTAACGGATGAAGAAATGAATGTCCCTTATTTTAAAGAAAAGATTCAGGGATTAAAACTACCAAAAGCAGTGATTGATAAGATCTACCGAACAAATGCTGAGAAGTGGTTTCCTGGTATTTAATCTAAAAAAACTATGAGATTATAAATTATTGCTATTTTCAAGGA
Organism: Sphingobacterium thalpophilum; assembly: GCA_945865415.1. Lineage (GTDB taxonomy): Bacteria > Bacteroidota > Bacteroidia > Sphingobacteriales > Sphingobacteriaceae > Daejeonella > Daejeonella thalpophilum_A. The sequence continues at coordinate 28,237 of CAMBFY010000009.1, read as the reverse complement.
CTGAATACTTGAGATTAGATAATACATAACTAATGCCTGAACGGCGAAGAGTAGAAATAACATTAAAAATATGAAAAACAACCGTAGAGATTTTTTGAAAATAAGCAGTCTGGCAGGACTTGGTCTTGCCGGCGGAAGTGTCATGAATGGCTTTGCATCAGAATCAGATCAGTCAAATCCAATGAATTCGATGTATGGGCATTCTACTGTACAAACCTTCAATATGAGTGGCTATGCTGCGCCTAAAATTCCAATTGTTCGGGTTGGGTTTATTGGATTAGGTAATCGTGGTCCTAGTCATCTGAATGCTATTTCTAAGATTGAAGGAACAGAGATCAAAGCTTTATGCGATTTACGTCCGGCCAGCGTTGAGAAAGCGAAAAAAGTAATTGATGGTACCAGTCATAATCCGACACTTTATTCAGGCGGGCCTGATGAATGGAAGAAATTGTGCGATCGAAAGGATATTGATTTGGTTTATATCGCAACCCCATGGCATCTGCATGTTCCCATGGCATTATATGCGATGAATCAGGGTAAACATGTTACAATCGAAGTTCCGGCTGCGGTTTCAATGCAGGAATGCTGGCAATTGGTAGAAACTTCTGAGCGTACCCGCAAACATTGCATGATGCTGGAGAATTGCTGTTATGACTTTTTTGAGTTGCTTACTCTGAATATGTCAAGACAAGGCTATTTTGGTGAACTTTTACATACCGAAGGTGCTTATATTCATAATCTGATCGACCTTAATTTTAAAGAGAATGGATATCAAGACATGTGGCGTTTGAGAGAAAATGCAACCAGAAAAGGTAGTCTTTATCCTACCCACGGTTTGGGTCCGGTTTGTCAGGCTCTAAATATCAACCGTGGTGACAGAATGGACTATCTGGTTTCTGTTTCTACTAATGATTTTCAGATGGGTGCACGTGCAAAAGAACTGGCTGCAAAAAATGATCTTTATAAAGAGTTTGCCAGCAAAGACTTTAACGGGAATATGAATACTACCACTATCCGTACCACTAAAGGCAAGACCATCATGATTCAACATGATGTGACTTCTCCACGTCCTTATTCAAGGATTCATTTGCTTAGCGGAACTAAAGGGACTGCATTGAAATACCCTTCACCTAGTATCTCGAATAGTCATGAAGGATGGGTGAATGCGGCTGAGTTTAAGGCATTAGAAGAGAAATACACTCCAAATATTGTTAAAAAGGTTGGCGAATTAGCCAAGAAGGTTGGTGGTCATGGTGGCATGGACTTCCTTATGAACTGGCGTTTAATTGATTGCCTTAGAAATGGTTTGCCATTAGATCAGGATGTTTATGATGCAGCTTCATGGAGTGCAGTTTGGCCATTGAGTGAATGGTCGGTAAACAATCGTTCAAATTCGGTTGATGTTCCTGACTTTACCCGCGGTTCATGGCAAAAGAATGAGCCACATGATATTGATCTGAAAAAGGGTGGTGATACTAAGGTGAAGATCTAGCAGACAGTGTTTTCGTAGCTGTTTTTAATTTGAAATACAGTGTTTAATTAAATCCGGATGATTGCAATCATCCGGATTTTTGATTTTAAAATCCTAACTCCTTACCCTTCAAATGATGCAGCATCCAGCTTAGGTTAGTCTGGGCGGTTTTAAGAATCATTGCATGCTCTACAGGTCCATGGGGTTGTCTTGGAAGTACAAGAAATCTAACCGGTACCCCTCTGCGTTTTAAGGCATTGTAATACATTAATCCTTGACTGAATGGAACCCGGATATCAGCCTCTCCATGTTGCATAAGAACAGGTGTTTCTACATTTTGAACAAATCGTAATGGAGAATGTTCATCATAAACCGCCCAGTCTTCATAAGGTTGTTTTTTCATGTAAGAGGGAAGAAAGCTTGGAATGTCATCAGTCAGATCCTGAGTGACCAGGTCTACTGCAGGTGCCCCGATACTTGCTACTTTAAAGCGGTTGGTATGACCAACAATCCAACTACTCATAAATCCACCATAACTCCAGCCCATAACGCCCATTTTATCGGGATCTGCCCATCCTTTCGCAATAACATAATCCATGCCGGCCATAAGATCTTTATAATCGCCACCACCCCAGTCGCGGTGATTGGCTTCCCTGAATTTCAAGCCGTAAGCATTTGAACCTCTCGGATTAGGTCTTAGGATGAAAATATCATTTTCTGCAATTGCGGCAAGTGGGTAAATAGCCGAGCTTCCAACAAAGTTTTCACTAAATACACCCGTCGGTCCGCCATGAATATTGAGAATAATTGGATACTTTTTACCTGCATCATAGTTGAGAGGAAAGGTTAAAAGCCCTTCAATTTCCATACCGTCAAAACTTTTCCATTTGATCAGTTCAGTTTTGGAAACAGCCATAGTCGCCAATTCAGGATTGATATTACTGATTTTTATCGGACTGAAACTGGTGGTACTACTCACATAGCCGTCTTGTGGTATTGTTGTTGTTTGGTGAACAAAACTAACATGGGAGCCACTATAGTTCAATTCTAGTCCACCTAAAACCCCTCTCATTCCAGTATTCCATTCAATTGCCTGTTTCCCATCGCTGCTCAGTCTGTATATTCTTGTACTGGTGTGATTAGGCTCCAGTGTAAACACCGAGTTTCCATCGTTGCTCCAGCCAATTAGGTCAGCCGGGCCATTCGGGGTATCAGCTAATTTTTTAACACTTCCATCCTTCAATGAAAATACTTTAACCGAACTTGTACCTCCCCAATTACCTTTTTCATCGAGGTTATAATAGGCTATAAAGTTACCATCCGGACTAAAGAATGGTTGATTTTCTCCAACAGGAGTATTGGCAACAACTTTTACTTCTCCGGAGCTAATATTAACCATTGAAATATCACAGAAAACATTGTCTTCAACTCCTGAGGAGAGAGCATGGGCATAAGCGATCCATTGATCATCCGGACTCCAGCTGAATGAGTTGATATGTCTTTGTTCTTTGCTCAAAGGTGTAAGCTGGGGCAAACCTTCCTTATTTCTATTAGCTAACTGAAGCAAATAAAGGCGGCCCTGCTTGAATTTTTCATTCATAAAATACCAGTCATTACCTGATTTCTTGTTTTTACCCTCCTCTTCAGTTTCGGATTCAGTGCTGGTAACAGCAATATGATTTCCTTTTGTACTCCACTTAAAATCAGATATTCCTGTTTTTGAGTCGGTTAATTGTTCGGCTTCACCACCTCCTATAGTCAGAAGGTAAAGGTTATTTTTCCCATTTCGGTTGCTAATAAAAGCGATCTGCTTCCCATCCGGACTCCACTTGGGATTTAAATTATTTTTTTCACCCTGTGTAAGCCGAACAGTACTTGTTTTATCGGAGCCTGATAAATATAAATGATTAATAAATTCATTTTTCCCTTCAATAAGTTTCAGTTCCCTCACAGCGTAAACAGTCTGTTTTCCATCTGGAGATACCCTTACCGTGTTAATGGTTTTATGTTTAATTGTTTGCTCAGGCGCCCAATTGTTTTTTTCTTGAGCGTTAAGGCTGTTTAATCCGGCGATTAACAGACAAATTAAGGAGATTTGTTTCATGGAAGTAGTTTAAAGCAGAAATTAATTGAAATATATTCACTAATATAAACTATTACTACTAAAACTTTTAGTTGAATTCTCTTTTAACTCAGATCATATTTAGTCAACTAATCCAGTTAAATTTTTGCAGAATGTGGTCCCGGCAGGCTTTTTATATTGAAATTTAGAAAATTATCCCAATCTTCATTGGATATTTTTAAAAGCTAATAAATCCAGACATGGCAAGCAAGTTATCTATCAAATTGTTTTTATTTCTCTTATCTTTTTTGTCATTTTCAATGTATGCACATGCTCAGCAGGCCCTTCCTCCTGAATTTGATCAGTATGTAGAAAAGGTATTAAAAACTTTTGAAGTGCCTGGTGTCAGTATATCCATAGTAAAAGATGGTAAGGTGATTCTTGCTAAAGGATATGGAATTAAAAAACTTGGCGGGAATGACAAAGTAGATGCAAACACACTGTTTGCAATTGCCTCAAATTCAAAGGCCTTTACTTCAACAGCATTAGCCATATTGGTTGAGGAGGGTAAGTTAAAATGGGATGACCGGGTGATTGATCACTTACCCTGGTTCAAGATGAAGGATACCTATGTTAGCACTAACCTTACTGTAAGGGATCTGTTGGTACATCATAGCGGACTGTTATCTTATTCTGGAGACCTGATGTTGTTTCCACCTTCTACCTTCACCAGAAGGGAAATTTTGGAGAAGCTTCAGAAACTCCCATTGGTTCATGATTTCAGGAGTACTTATGCCTATGATAATATACTTTATCTGGCCGCAGGCGAGGTGATTGAGGTACTTAGCGGTATGAAATGGGAAGATTTTATTAAAGAAAGGATTTTTGATAAAGTTGGTATGCCGGGAAGTTTATCTAGATATTCAGAATTTGGGAGCAGGTTAAATATTTCAGCTGCACATGACCTTATTAACGGTAAGCTTGGTTTGGTAAATGACTATTTGGAGCAGAATATCGGTGATGCAAGTAATGCAGCAGGAGGTATTCTTTCTAATGCAAATGATATGGCAAATTGGATGATAACTCAGCTTGATTCGGGCAGAACTCCTTCAAATGCTGAACTTTTTAAACCTGCAAGTACTTTACAGTTATGGAAAGTAATCAGACCAATTCCAATAACTAAAGTATCAGAGGGACTTAAGCCTGCAAAAATTGATTTTTTTGGATATGCATTGGGTTTTAGAGCGTATAACTATCAGAAATATAAAGTTGTTGGTCACGGTGGAAAACTTGGCGGCTTTGTTTCACAGCTTGCCATGGTTCCTGATCTGAATCTTGGAATTACTGTTTTGACAAATCAGGAATCTACTGCCGCATATTGGTCGATTATTTATCATGTGCTGGACTATTATGAGAATAATGAAAAGTTTGACTGGTTAAAGGCCTATGATGATGAACAGGTTTTAGCCAAGGCTAGACTAAGGGAATCACAGAATAAAAATCTGATTAAGCCAGATCCGGCGGGTAAATATGATCTTTCCATTTCAAAACTTGCGGGCAAATACCATGATGAGGTGTACGGAGATGTAATGTTGTTTGCTTCCGGAGATGGATTGCAGATGGAATTTAAGCAATTACCACATCTTAACGGGACACTTAACTATTTACAGTACACTAGTTTTATAGCTACTTTGAAAAATAGGAGTCTGAAGGCCGATTCATACGTTACATTTGCATTAAATGCTGATGGAACTGTGGATCAGGTGAAGCTAAAGATCATTGATCCGGATTCAGATCTGACTTTTCATGATGTTCTGCTTAAACCTAACAGGTAATTTACAGACAAAATCATTTTGTCGGTTTCAATTTTAAATCATTAGTGTTTGGAATTTAACAGATCAGGTAATGCTTTTAACAAAATAAAATATGGAAAATAAAAAATTCAGCAAGGCCACAACTGCAGTTTGGGCAGGGGAAGACAATCCTTACTTCAATGGAGCTGTGACAACACCAATTGTGAACAGCGTTGCCTTTGCCTACAAAGATCTTGACGAATGGTATGATGTTTCCACCGGAAAAGCAGATGGTTTTATTTATAGTCGGAATACTAATCCTACTGTGGCTTCATTAGAAGAGAAAATAAGAGTATTGGAAGGTGCAGAAGCTGCTACTGCCTTTGCAACCGGTATGGCTGCGATCAGCAACACACTTTTTACTTTTTTAAAGCCTGGCAAAAGGGTAGTTTCTGTTAAAGATACCTATGGAGGTACAAGCAAACTTTTTCTGGATTTTTTTCCTGCTTATCATGTAGAGGTTAAACTATGTGAAACAGGGAATCATGAAGAACTGGAATTTGAAATTGCGAAAGGATGTGATCTGGTTTATCTGGAAACCCCCACAAATCCAACCTTAAAGATTATTGATATTAAACGTATTGCAGTGGCTGCAAAAAAAGCAGGGGCGGTTGTAGTAGTGGATAATACTTTTGCTACACCAATTAACCAGAACCCATTAGAACTTGGAGCAGATTTAGTATTGCATAGTGCTACCAAATATTTGTGTGGGCACTCTGATGCAATGGGTGGTGTACTGGCAGGAAGTAAAGATTTGGTGCAGAAGGTATTTCATTTCAGGGAAATTAACGGAGCAAGTCTGCAGGCCGATCCGGCATACATGATTGCCAGAGGAATGAAAACACTCGAATTGAGAATAACCAGACAAAATGAATCGGCAATGAAAATTGCAAGTTATCTTAAAAAACACTCAAAAGTCAGACAAGTATTTTACCCCGGACTGGAGGATCATGCCGGACATGAAATTGCTAAATCTCAAATGAAAGGTTTTGGAGGGATGTTAAGTTTTGCCCTCGATGGTGGATACGACTTGGTTGAAAAGTTCCTTCCTTCATTAAAACTGGTACATTTGGCTGCTAGCCTTGGTTCTGTCAGTACCCTTGCCGGTCCGCCGCGAACTACCAGCCATGTAGAATTAACTGAGGAACAGCGTGCATTGCTGGGAATTCCTGAAAGTTTAATTCGTTATTCAGTAGGTATTGAATCAGTAGATGATCTGCTTTCTGATCTTGAAGATGGGCTGAATAAATTGTAGAAGTTTGAATGTAATCAGATTTTAGAATAGAAAATTTCATATTATACTTAATGGGATAATATGAGGTAAATCATAAATATAACTGTCTGCAATCATTCTACAGGATTGGAGTTCTAGTTAAAATTGTTTTATGAAAGAGATCAACATAAAACACATGAATAGCCTTCATAGTGATGCATTAAGAAGTCTGGACTTTTACAAACAAGATATCAAAATACTCAGGAACCGTCTTGAGGAAATAACAGCTGATAATACCAGACGTGAAGTAGCAGTGATGATTGAGCACTTTCAAAACCAGTTTCTTATTCAGCAAAATAATATTGATGAATTGAAACATAAATTGCACGATAACTTAAGTAATATTCAAAATCAGGTAATGGAATACGCTGGATTTATATCTGAGACCAGTTCTGCTGAAAATGTTGACTTATATGATCAGTATCTAACGATAGAGAAGCTGGTCAATGAGATCAGGCAAGAGTTTAATCGCTTTGCCTCTAAGTGGATGTAGTTTTTTGCAGGAAGATAACAGATTCTCCCTATGAATTTTAGAGGGGCTTTGCATTCAAAATGCCGGCCCTTTTTTATTGTCAGACCTCTGCTCAGCCTTTAGACAAAAAACTAATCGTTTTTCAGTTTAAAAATAAATACAAAAATGCATTGTCAATTTCTGTAATTAAATTAGATTTGTTTAACCTAAAAAAAAAACGATGGACAAATTTACACAAATGAAAGACTTGCTGGCTTCAGTTGAAGTTGATGCAAACAAATTCTACAATTCAGGTAACAGTGCAGCCGGAACAAGAGTTCGTAAAGGAATGCAGGATTTGAAAAATCTTGCTCAAGACATCAGAAATGAAGTTACTGAGAAAAAAAATAATGCTAAATAGTTATTCTCAATGTTTTAGATAATAAAAAAGGGCTGTCTAACTTTATGAGGGTATTCAAAAAGTAGCTCTTTATTGAGTAAACATTTACAGGCGGTTAAGTAAAGTAGCATCTTTTACTTATCCGCTTTTTTATTGCCGATATACAAGCAACTGTGAGGCGTCTGAGAATTTCAATTTTGGTGCTTTTGCTCAGAAAGCCAGATCAGGCAATTGATTCCTCGCAAAACTTAACCTAAAGATCAAAGGTCTTCTTTCTGAAGTTTTGTGCTGTTTTTTAGTATTTTGATTCTAAATTATCATAAATAGCTACATTACCTTATTACTAGAGTGTAATAAGACGACATCTGTTACGAAATGTTGCTAAAAAAATAAAAAGTGATTTTCGCATATTTAGACCTCAAACGGTTTGTAGGATTAATTCCTTGTCCGCTTTAAATGATCAGGGCATTTGTATTAGATTTGTATTCGTATTTATGAAAGATTTCAAGAAATATTATCTGATTCAGGCAAGTCCGGAGGAGGTTTACCTCGCACTGACCAATCCGCTTACGATCTCATTATGGACCGGGGCGGAGGCAATTATGAGCACCGAGCCAGGCTCTGAGTTTTCACTGTGGGATGATAGTATATGCGGTAAGAACCTTGAATTTATAGAGCATAGGAAGATTGTCCAGCAATGGTATTTTGGGGATCAGCCGGAAGAATCAATAGTGACCTTTATTCTTCATCCCGATAAAAATGGCACCTCAGTAGAGCTCAGACATACCAATATTCCTGATTCTGATATTTCAGATATGATTGATGGATGGAACCTGAATTATTTTGGTGCATTACAAGATTTCTACGACGATTAACTTAAAAATCATCCATTAACCTTCTTTTATTGATTTTAATTGTTTTAGATCCCAGATAAGGAATCCAAAAACAATGATATATTCGAGCCCGGTAAGCCAATAGTTTTCACTGTAGGGATTTTGGCTATAGGTGTAGTAACTTAATGGTACTAATACAGACCATATCAGAGCAAAGCGATGCTTAACAAAAGCAGATAATGCAATCAGAGGTGTGAGGTACCAGGGATGAACTACGGCAGAGAATACCAAGTATACAGTAAGTAGCCAGAACATACCATTTAAAAGTTCAAGTTTCTTTATGTATATCCAGAATATCCCTGATAAAGCAAGAATCATCATGATTTTGCTCAATAAAGCAATAGGATTATAGTCGATAAACCATTCACTTATCATTTTCAAAAGACTGTAAATACTTCCATTAAATTCGAATTTACCGTAATAGAGTCTCAAGCTCTCTGTAAAATGTAAAAAGCGTTCTGTTGAATGAAGCAAAATCAAACTCATAATTATTGTGAAACTCAGACAAAAAAGAGCAAAGAAAATGGTCCTTTTCAGACCTGTTTTTTTAATTAATAATGGAACAAAAATCAGAGGAATTAATTTTGCTTGAATGGCGAGCGATAATGCTCCAGCAGCGCTGATATAGCGTTGTTTATCAATTAGTAATACTGCAAGAAGCATAAAGAATATCATAAGTGCCTCAAAATGGATGTTCCCGCTCAGTTCTATGATGACCAAGGGATTCAGAATATAAATTAGTTGTAAGGATTTGGAATTGACCTTGCCCGACAAAAGTTTGTTTAAAATAAAGATTGTTCCTAGTTCGGAAATAAAGATGGCAGATTTTAAAGCGGTGATTGTATTATTCAGACTATCACCACCAATTGCGGCTGCAATTTTAAAAATTGACTGACAGACCTGAGGATAAATGCTGTAATAATTAGGGGAGTTGAGGTAAGGAAAGATTTTATTCAGCATTGGATCAGCGTGCTGTTTAATAATTTGTGCCGGGGTGTAGTCGAAGGGATTAAAACCTAGTTGCTGAATTCTTCCATCCCATACAAAGCGATAAAAGTCATCAGATAAAGCGGGAATAGAAAAGATCAGGCAAATTCGAAAAAGAATACCACTGATCAGAAAAAGCCTGAAATTATCTGGATTGCCTTTTTTATAAATAAGATATGCAATTATAAAAAGGGAAGTATAAACACTGATCAGCTGAGGAAAATTTGACCTTTCAATATAATAGCCAATTAAAATATAGCCTGTTAGCGATATTATCAATAAAAAATACTGAATCCATTTAGGCATTTACAAAAATTGACTTATTTTGTAAAAGTATGCAAAAGCGCAGATTTACTGATCAGATGGGAAGGCATATTACCGTTTCATATCCTCCCCAAAAAATTATTTCATTGGTGCCATCTCAAACAGAACTTCTTTTCGATTTAGGTCTGGAACAGGAAATTATTGGAATTACAAAGTTTTGCATCCATCCTAAAGAAAGATTCAAAAAATCCAACAAAATAGGAGGCACAAAGACCTTGGACCTTCAAAAAATCAGAGCTTTAAAAGCTGATTTAATTATTGGAAATAAAGAGGAGAATGATAGAAAACAAATTGAGGATCTGATGCAGGATTATCCTGTATGGATGAGCGATATTGAAACCTTACCGGATGCATTAAAAATGATCAATCAAATTGGGGAATTAACCAATTGCCGGGATAGGGCTTCTCAAATTGCAGTCAGAATTAATGAACAGTTTTCAAATTTGAATAGAAAGGATAAGCCAGTAAGAGTAGCGTATTTTATTTGGAAGGATCCGTACATGGTGGCAGGAAAGCAAACTTTTATCGATGATATCCTGAGCAGAGGCGGATTTGATAATGTCTTTAATGAAGATCGTTATCCGGAGATCAATATCAACTGGCTTGTTGAGCTTAATCCTGAAGTTATTTTTCTTTCTTCTGAGCCATATCCATTTAAGGATGAACATGTTAAGGAGATTCAAAAAACCTTTCCGAATGCCAGAGTTTCAATTGTTGATGGAGAAATGTTCTCCTGGTATGGTAGCAGGCTACTTCTTAGTCCGGCTTATTTAGCCTTATTGGGACATAAATAATTAATCAAGTGGAAATAATAAGCTTAAATCATTTTGTACTTAGATAGAAAAACGTTATTTTTGCCGACCGAAATACATAGAATTTATGATGCATATTGTTTAGCAATAACATTATTCAAGCTCATGGAAATTTGGTAATAATCCTAATAATGCGGATGTGGCGTAATTGGTAGCCGCACCAGACTTAGGATCTGGCGCTTCACGGCGTGGGGGTTCGAGTCCCTTCATCCGCACTGATTAATTCCCCGGCTACAAACCGGGGAATTTTTGTATAAACAAAAACGACATAAAACACATAAAATGAACATTAAACAGGACAAAATAGACAATCTGAATTCAGTACTTACTGTTAAGATTAATCCTGAAGATTACAAAGAGCGAGTAGAAAAAGCGATCAAAGCGCAGGCAAAAAAAGCGAAACTTCCCGGATTTCGTCCAGGAATGGTTCCTGCCGGACACATAAAAAAAATGTATGGCAAAAATATTCTGGTAGATGAAATCAATACTATCCTGAATGATACTTTAAGTAATTATATTAGTGAGAATAAGATTGAAGTTCTCGGGCAGCCTTTACCTAAGATCGATGACAGTAAAGAGTTCAACTGGGATTTCACTGATGAGTTCGAGTTTATTTATGAACTTGGAATAGCTCCTGAGTTTGAACTTGCTTTTTCATCAAAAGATAAAATAACCTATTATCAGGTTAAAGTAGATAAGGATACACTTGCCTCAAGGATTAAGAATCTTAGAAAGAGCTATGGCAAAATGTCAAATCCTGACGTATCGGCAGATGATGATGTTATCTATGCTGATTTAAATCAAATTGCGGCAGATGGTTCTGTTTTTGAAGGAGGAATTTCGAATACAGCATCTGTTCGTTTGGATCAGGTTGAAGATTCGAAGATTAAGAAGTCATTGATTGGACTTAAGAAGGATGATGAAGTGGTTCTTGATATACAGAAAGCATTTGATAGCAATGCAACTATAATTGCAAAGCTTCTCAATATTTCTGAAGAAGATGCTCAGGAAATTAAGTCCAATTTTAAGTTATCAGTTAAGAATATCAACAGACTGGAAGAGGGTGACCTGAACCAGGAGTTTTTTGACAAGATATTTGGCGAAAATGTTGTAACAACAGAAGCAGAGTTTGAGCAGAAGATAAGGGAAGAGCTTGAGAGTATGATGGTTCAGAATGCCGATCAAAAACTTCAGGGAGATTTGTTTCAATATGGATTGGATAAAGTGAAACTTAGCCTGCCTGACGACTTCCTGAAAAGGTGGCTAAAGGCAACAAATGAAAAATTGAACGAAGAGGAACTGGAAAAGGTTATGATGATTTTGCACGTAATCTGCGCTGGACTTTGATCGAGAACAAGATTATCAAGGACAATAAGTTAGAGATTAAATACGAGGAAGTATTTGCAGCTGCTAAAAATCGACTTGACGGACAGTTCCGTATGTATAGTCCGCAGCCACTTTCTGAAGAACAATTGGGACAATATACGGCTCAGTTCTTGCAGAATAAGGAGAATGCAAATCGTATTTTTGAAGAAGTAAAAGCACAGCATGTGTTTGATTATCTGAAGGGTGTTATTACCTTAGATAAAAAAGATATAGAGTACAATAAGTTTCTGGAGTTGAAATAATTTGATTGTTTTTGATTTATTACAAACATTTATTTCGATTCCTCTTTTTTACTTTTTCGAAATAAACATTAAATAGTAATTTAAATTCAAAAATGAACATAGATAAGAATGAATTCAGAAAATATGCCGTAAAACATCATCGCATCGGCAGTCAGCATGTAGATAGTTTTATTGGAAGGGTTCAAAGCGCTTCAATCCCTTCAGCTATGACACCTTATATCATAGAGGAGCGTCAGTTAAATGTGGCGCAGATGGATGTGTTCTCAAGATTAATGATGGACAGAATCATCTTTTTAGGTGATGCGGTTCACGAAGGGATTGCAAATATAATTCAGGCTCAGCTACTATTCCTTCAGTCCACCGATGCAAAACGGGATATTCAGATCTATATCAACTCACCTGGCGGTTCTGTTTATGCGGGTTTGGGTATTTATGACACCATGCAGTATATAAGTCCGGATGTTGCAACTATTTGCACAGGTATGGCTGCCTCCATGGCAGCAGTTTTGCTTTGCGCAGGAACTAAAGGGAAAAGGGCTGCATTACCCCATTCCAGAGTGATGATTCATCAGCCTTCGGGAGGTGCACAGGGAGTTGCTTCTGATATGGAGATCAATCTTCGTGAGATGCTTAAACTTAAAAAAGAACTTTATGACATCATTGCCAACCATTCTGGTCAAACATACGAATGGGTAGAGAAAGCTTCAGATCGTGATTACTGGATGATCGCAAACGAAGCCAAAGATTTTGGTATGATTGATGAAGTGTTGGTTGGAACTGGAGATAAAAAGTAATGAGTAAAGTTAGTAAGGAGATTAAATGTTCATTCTGCGGGTCAGGAAAGCAGGACACCCTGATGTTGATCGCTGGTCTTGATGCTCACATCTGTGATAAGTGTGTAACACAGGCGAATCAGATACTGGCGGAGGAACTTAATGTCCGGAAGGCTAATTCAACTCAAACTTTCGATACCCTTCTAAAACCCATTGAGATAAAAACTCACCTCGATCATTACGTAATTGGACAAGATCAGGCGAAGAAAATTCTTTCTGTGGCAGTATATAACCACTACAAGCGTTTAAATCAGAAGGTAGGCAAAGATGAGGTTGAGATTGAAAAGTCAAATATCATTATGGTTGGTGAAACCGGAACAGGTAAAACTCTTCTAGCTAAAACTATTGCCAAAGTTTTAAATGTTCCTTTTTGCATTTGCGATGCTACCGTTCTAACTGAAGCCGGTTATGTTGGGGAGGATGTGGAAAGTATTTTAACTCGCTTACTTCAGGCAGCCGATTATGATGTAACTGCCGCTGAACGTGGTATTGTTTACATTGACGAGGTTGATAAAATAGCCCGTAAAAGTGATAACCCCTCCATTACCCGTGATGTATCTGGAGAGGGGGTACAGCAGGCCCTACTCAAGATCTTGGAAGGTACCATTGTGAATGTTCCGCCACAGGGAGGAAGAAAACATCCCGATCAGAAGATGATTCCTGTGAATACAAATAACATCCTGTTCATTTGTGGTGGTGCATTTGATGGAATAGAGAAAAAGATAGCCAACAGGCTTCGTACCCAAACTTTGGGTTATAAAGTGGATAAAGATGAATTGAATATTGATCTCAAAAATCTTTATAAGTACATTACCCCTCAGGATCTTAAGTCATTTGGACTTATTCCTGAGCTTATTGGTAGATTACCTGTTATAACACACTTAAACCCTTTAGATCGGGAAACATTACTGAGTATATTGGTGGAACCTAGAAATTCCTTGGTCAAACAGTACAAGAAGCTGTTTGAATATGAGAATGTAAAACTTGAATTTGACAAGGAAGTAATGGATTTTATAGTAGACAAGGCTATGGAGTTTAAACTTGGTGCAAGGGGCTTAAGGTCTATTTGTGAAGCAATTATGATCGATGCGATGTATGAAACCCCCTCTGGTAAAACAGGAAAGGAGTTATTCATAACACTTGAATACGCTACTGAAAAATTTGATAAATCAGATTTAAAAAAATTAAAAGTCGCATAATTAAAGCCCCGGACAACATCCGGGGCTTTTTGTTCTAATTAATTTTATTGTTTATGGAAAAGAAAGAAAATCATTCCGAAACAGTTTCAACTCCTGGAAAGGATAAAGAAATTGAAACGCCAATAAAATCTGGTTTAAGGATGAAGGAGGATATTGTTGCAAATTGGTTGCCCAGGTATACCGGCAGGCCACTTTCTGATTTCAACAGTTTTATTTTACTTACCAATTTTTCAAAATATCTGACACTTTTTTCACAATGGAATGATCATGCACCAATAATGGGTCTTGATAAACCAATGCAGAGCGTTTCTGCAAATGGAATTACACTGATTAACTTTGGTATGGGTAGTCCGATGGCCGCAACTATGATGGACCTGCTCACCGCTATCAAGCCCAAGGCAGTCTTGTTCTTAGGGAAATGCGGAGGTTTAAAGAAAAAAAATCAAATAGGTGACCTTATCCTTCCCATAGCAGCAATCAGAGGCGAGGGCACATCTAATGATTATTTACCTGCAGAAGTTCCTGCATTACCTGCATTTGCGCTACAGAAGGCTATTTCTACAACTATTCGTGATCATTCATTGGACTATTGGACAGGGACGGTTTACACTACAAATCGCAGGGTTTGGGAGCATGACAAAAGTTTTAAAAAGTATCTTAAAACCTTAAGGGCAATGGCTGTTGATATGGAAACTGCTACTATTTTTACAACTGGTTTTGCAAATAAAATACCCACCGGAGCCTTATTATTGGTTTCAGATCAGCCAATGATTCCGGAAGGAGTAAAAACAGCAGAAAGTGATTCAATTGTTACCGAGAAGTTTGTTGAGAATCATCTCAGGATAGGTATTGATTCGCTAAAACAATTGATCAATAATGGATTAACAGTTAAGCATTTGAAGTTCTGAAAGATTTTCTGTTCTAACTTTAGATTCCTTTATTCTGGCATTATTTTTCTTCTGTTTTTTCCCGAATTTACAATGGTTAAGACTATTTATTGGGTATTGTTACCATACTTTATTTTGCTTTATAGGTTTAGTTAATATATTGTTTTGATTGTATTTCATTCAGGCATTTATTCTGTTGCTTCGGGCTTTAATGTTTATTTTTACATTATGTGGTATAACAATATTCTTGAAACCATCGGGAACACCCCCTTGGTTAGAGTAAACACGATAACTAAGGATGTTAAGGCTACGGTTTTGGCAAAAATAGAAACAACCAATCCGGGTAACTCAATAAAGGATCGTATGGCGGTTAAAATGATTGAGGATGCTGAACGGGATGGAAAACTAAAGCCAGGTGGAACTATCATTGAAGGAACATCCGGAAATACCGGAATGGGATTGGCAATGGCAGCAATCATTAAAGGTTACAAGTGTATTTTTACAACCACCGATAAACAATCCAAAGAAAAAGTAGATGCATTACGTGCTTTTGGTGCAGAGGTTATCGTGTGCCCGACGAATGTTGATCCCGAAGATCCAAGATCATATTATTCAGTTTCTTCCAGGCTTGAGCGGGAAGTACCAAACTCATGGAAACCTAACCAATACGATAATCTCTCAAATTCAACCGCACATTACGAGCAGACTGGTCCCGAAATATGGGCCCAAACCGAAGGAAAAATTACCCATTTGGTGGTAGGGGTTGGAACTGGTGGTACTATTTCCGGTACTGGAAAGTATCTTAAAGAACAGAATCCGGCCATTAAAGTTTGGGGCATTGATACTTATGGATCTGTATTTAAAAAATATAAAGAAACCGGTATTTTTGACAAGAATGAGATCTATCCATACATAACAGAGGGAATAGGTGAAGATTTTCTGCCAAAAAATGTTGATTTTGATATCATAGACCGGTTTGAAAAGGTTACAGACAAGGATGCGGCCTTAATGACAAGGGAAATTGCCCGTAAAGAAGGAATTTTTGCAGGGAATTCTGCTGGATCGGCACTTGCCGGACTGATGCAGCTTAAAGATGAGTTGAAAGAAGGGGATGTGGTTGTAGTCATTTTTCATGATCATGGTTCCAGATACATGGGCAAGATGTACAATGAAGATTGGCTTAGAGAGCGAGGTTTTCTAAAGGATGAAAAGCTTACAGCAAAGTCTATTTTAATTAAACGTGGCCGGCAGAAAATCGTGACAATTGATTGTGAACAATCAGTACTTCAGGCAATTAATACAATTAAGTCATTAAATATTTCTCAGATTCCTGTCACTCAAAAAGGGATGATCATTGGGAAAATTACTGAGAGCGACATACTGAGCTCTGTTCTTGAGAACCCGGCACTCAGATCCGGTTCTGTCAAGGATATTATGACTTCGTCTTTTCCATTTGTTGATCTGAATACTTCCATTGATAAAATCACCTCGATTATAAATAAGGATAATATGGCTGTTCTCGTTGAAGATGAACTGGGTGAAATAGAAATCATTACGCAATACGATATCATCAATGCGATATCTGCATGATCAGACTATTCTGCGGATTTTTCCGACCAGGCACTCCATAATACAAAGCCAAATCCCAGAAGCATCAGACTATGATAAATCAGAAACCCGATATCCTGAAAATAAATCCCAGAAGAAACTGCAAATAAAAAGTATATAAACAGGAGAATTTCTGGTACAAATGATTTGTAGCTTTTACTACCTAAATATGGATTTTTACCGGTTAATGCCATGATTTTTGGGGTTCTGATAAATGCTGTCTTCTTTCCTGAAATCCCCTGAAATATAGCTTTTGTGTTATTAGATGACATACCTAATGAAAATATCATGGCAATAGGGAATAATATCAGAATCTCTAAAATTGCAGTAAATATCCTTTTTCTCTCAACCAGTATAGTGGTAAAAGAATACGCGAAGTTGATTAGCATTACTGCTGTAATAAATACATTCCAATTAAAGAACTGATTAAACTCAGATGAGGTATTTTTAACTAACATTAATGGGACACTTATTATTGCACTGAAAAGGATGAAGGCGTAGATATAATTGTTTAATAAATGAAAGCTTGCAAATATTTTCACAGTCGGGTTAAGTTTAGCTTTCCAAAGCTTGTAAAAAAGTTTTTTTGAGGTTTCAACACCACCCTTTGTCCACCGAAATTGTTGCGCTCTAACCGCACTAATCCGATCTGGAAGTTCAGCCGGTGTGATTATGTCTGGACAATAGGCGAATTTCCATCCCCTTAATTGTGCACGATAACTAAGATCAAGATCTTCTGTCAAGGTATCCGATTGCCAGCCTCCGGCATCTACGATGCACTCTTTTCTCCATATCCCCGCAGTACCATTAAAATTTATAAAATATCCGCTTTTGTGCCTTCCATCCTGATCGATTATAAAATGGTTGTTTAGTCCGGTCGACTGCGCTCTGGTTAAAAGGGATTGTGTTGCATTCAAGTGTCCCCATCTTGTTTGAACCATACCTATCTGTTCGTCAGAAAAATAGGGAAGTGTATCAATTAGAAAATCCGGGTTTGGAACAAAGTCAGCATCAAATATTGCTAAATATTCACCGGATGCAAAATTGAGGCCATTTTCCAGAGCCCCCGCTTTATAACCCTCTCGGTCTGACCTGCGAATATGCTGAATGTTGAAACCGATATGCTTTAATTCATCCACTTTCTTTTCTATAATGGTAGTGGTATCATCATTGGAATCATCCAGAATCTGGATTTCAAATCTATCCTTAGGATAATTTAATGCTTCAACCGACTCCAGTAATCGTTGGATGACATAGCGCTCATTAAAAATGGGTAGTTGGACGGTAAGTATGGGAAGTTCGAATAGTTTGATTCTTGGTATTTCCTTATTTCTGTTAAAAAGAAACGCAATGAGCAAGGCAAGCTGTCCAATGCTGAATAACAATATAAAAAAAAAGAAAAAGTAATAAAGAAAAACAATACCATTCTCTAACATAAATTTGCTATAAAAATTTAGATATTTTTAAAAATGGTAAGTAAAATTTTGTAACCCGCTAAAATTGTGCCTTTTATAGTACCCGAGATCTTACTGACCCCAATTCGCTTCCGGTAACTAACAGGAATTTCTGTAAATTTTAGATTGAGTTTTGCTGCTTTGACCTGCATTTCGACTGTCCAGCCAAAGGTTTTATCGTTCATATCAATTCGTTCCAATGCATCCCATGTAACGGCTCTAAAAGGGCCCAAATCAGTAAAATGAGCATTGAAAAATAGTTTAATCAATTTGGTGGCTAACCAGTTTCCTACTATTTGTTGGAAAAGCATGGAACCTTTCTGTCTTTCTCCCAGCACTCTTGAGCCAATTACCATATCAAAACCAGAAGAAATTATCGGAGAGATTAACATTTCAATTTCGCCGGGAAAGTCTGAATAGTCGCCATCTAAGAATACGATGATATCGTTCTTATTGGCTTTTTTTTTGATATGGTCCATTCCTTTTAAGCAGCTGTGTCCATATCCTTTTCTGGTTTCCTTTAAAGTTGTGGCGCCTTTTTCTCTTGCGATATCACTTGTATTGTCAGTTGAAGCATTATCAACTACAATTATTTCTGTTACCATTTTTGGAATATCGCCAATGACTTTTCCTATGGATTGACTTTCGTTGAATGCCGGAATGATTACATAAATTACTGGCTTTTGATTCTGCTGATTCATTTTTCGTCTTCATGGCGGATGTATGGAATAAACCGACCTTCTTCCTCCAGATTTTCTAGTTTTAAAACTCCACGAGGACAAACTGATGAACAAACACCACAACCAACACAAGATGCGCGAATAATGTTTTCACCGTTCTGTGCATAAGCTCTAACATCAATTCCCATTTCACAATAGGTAGAACAATTCCCACAAGAAATACATTGTCCACCATTTGTTGTAATTCTGAATTTTGATTTAAATCTTTGAAACAAGCCCAAAACAGCTGCCATTGGGCATCCGAAGCGACACCATACCCTCGAACCCATAATCGGATAAAATCCGGTTCCAATAACTCCTGAAAATACTGAACCAATTAAAAAACCATACCATTGAGAAAATAATCCTGATGCATCGCCTAAAATTGTTCCGCTTTTCCAGGAATTCAGCCAGAGCATGGCTGTTGTAAGTGTAATGAATACAAGGACAGAATGTACCATCCAGCGTTCTATTTTCCAGGCTTTTAAGGATTTATCTGAATTTTGTCTGTAAGGGTCTCCCAAGGTTTCGGCTAGGGCACCGCAACCACATACCCATGAGCAGTACCAGCGTTTTCCGAAATTATACGTTAGAATAGGAGTTGCAATGAATGTCATCACCAGCCCCCAGAAAACCATAAATACTCCGAGATTTCCTGATTTGATCAGATAATCTATATCATTTGGGAAAAGGTAAGCGTATTTTAGAGGCCAAAAATAGGAAAAGTAAAATTCCGGTTGGTTTAATTTTAACAGAAATGCGGGTAGTATGTAGGCGAAGCCCAGTTGAAAGAACATTACTGAAATAGTCCTAATAATGTGGTAACGACTAAATTTATACTTGGCAATAAAGCGCATTCCCATGATCAATACAGCCAGTGTATAAAATGTACCATATAAAAACCATTGATCAGATGGTTTGGCTCTAAGAATCAAACTCAATGGATCCATTATCCTGATTAGACCTTCTAGATAGTATGGAAACCAGTAAAGTATGATGTAAAATCCGGTCATCAGGATTGCTACGCCCCAGGCAAGTGCACCCCGGCTGCTCAGGGAATTTTGCATTATCCCATCATTTTTTATCCCAGCCTTTGCTTTAAAATACGGAATTGAATAAATTATGCCACCGGAAATAAAAAAACCAATTATCAGAAAAAAGAACAAAATGGGATATGACTTGCCAGCACCGGATGCTGCAATTATTGAGCACAATAGTGCGCATGCAGTGAGTGTGGACCCCAATTTTTGAAGAGGCTGAGCTGGAGATGGACTAGCGATTGATAGTGAAATATCTTTCATTTATGCCTGTTGGTTTATATAGTGTATGTTCATCTCATGAACTCTGGAAATAACTTAGAGAAATCTCCTTGTAAAAAGCTTTGGAAAATTCTGGGTCGAACCAGCCTTTTTTCAGATTTTCAATTACAAAGCTAATCGTTTTATTTTCTCTGATCCACTGCTCTGCAATTACTTGCCTGAACCTGATTCCTAAGAAGTTGAAACCTAAAATACTTTGGTCTTCAATACTATAATTTGCCCGGAATGCATGTTTACCATTCGGGTGTTCCCAATAGAATGTTTTTTGCTGCGGATTTATTTCAGGCAATACCCGTCCATATGTTTGAAACTCTAAATCAAAAAATTTCGCAGAATTAAACCAAATACCCCGCTTATAGTAAGATCTATTGCCACATATGGTTTTTGCCAATGTTTCTGCATGCATTTTGCCGGTATACCATAACTGTTCTAAAGCTGGCTCTCCTGTTTTTGGATTACGAAACTGGGCACAATCACCGGCAGCATAAATATCAGGTATGCTTGTTTCAAAATATTCGTTGACCAGAATTCCTCGCTCAGTTTCTATTTCATTTCCTTCAATGAATCCAATGTTCGGTTTTACGCCGGCAGTTAATCCAACAAATTGGCACTCTAAATTTTCGCCTGTTTTTGAGATTACTCCTGTCACGCAATTCTGATCATCTGAAGTAATCTCCTTAAGTTCGGTATTCAGGCGAAGAACTACTCCATGCTCTGCAATGTGTTTACCAATCAATTGTGCTTCTTCTTTAGGCAAGACATTACTCCAGTAAAAGTTCTCCCGAACAAAAATAGTGACTTGTATTTTCCTGCTATGCAGCATTTCAGCCATTTCAATACCAATCAGTCCGCCACCTACAATCACAGCCGATGAAATATTTGCAGTATTTCTTTCCATTAGTTCAAGGTCCTGAATACTGTAAAGTCCCTGAACTCCGCTAAGATTTTCTCCGGGCCATCCAAATTTATTAGGAATTGAACCAGTGGCTATGATCAGTTTATCATAGATTATGGCTTTACCACTGTCGAGATGCAGAATTTTATTTTGGGTATTAATTGTTTTGACAAGTGCCTTAATGAGGTTTATTCTGTTTTTATTCCAAAACCAGTCTTCATAGGGTTTGGTATGTTCATATTTCATGTGCCCCATGTAGATATACATCAGGGCGGTACGTGAAAAGAAATGCTCAGTTTCCCCGGATATTACAGTAATGGAGGCATTGGAATCCAGCTTTCTGATATTCCTTGCGCATGTAATTCCCGTAATACCATTTCCGATGATTACAATATTCATGGATGATTTTATTAAGCTGGAATCAACGGATGAGCTTGATCCTAACCATTAAACGAAATAATGAAAAAGAATTGTGATTAGTGACCTGATTTATTAGTCACATTTATGCGTTTAATATCTGCTCCCAATGCCTTAAGTCTTGTATCAATATTTTGATAACCACGCTCAATCTGTTCAATATTGTAAATGATTGATCTTCCCTGAGCAGAAAGTGCTGCAATAAGCAGAGATACACCTGCTCTGATATCAGGTGAGGTCATTTCAATTCCGCGAAGTTTAACTTTTTTATCCAGACCAATTACTGTTGCGCGATGTGGATCACATAAAATAATCTGGGCGCCCATATCAATCAGTTTATCTACAAAGAATAAGCGGCTTTCAAACATCTTTTGATGAATCAAAACGTTCCCTTTTGCCTGAGTGGCTATAACCAGCATGATACTTAGTAAGTCAGGGGTAAATCCTGGCCATGGAGCATCTGCAATGGTCATGATTGAACCATCAATAAAGGTATCTACTTCGTAATGTTTCTGGGCTGGGATGAAGATATCATCACCTCTCAATTCAAATTTGATACCCAGTTTTCTGAATACTTCAGGGATCATCCCCAATTCTTCAAAATGAACATCTTTGATTGTAATTTCTGATTCCGTCATGGCTGCTAAACCGATAAATGATCCAATTTCAATCATATCCGGTAGAAGCCGGTGTTCTGTGCCAGCAAGTTTTTTGACACCTTCAATTTTCAGCAGGTTAGAACCGATACCAGTAATTTTGGCACCCATTCGGTTTAACATTTTGCAAAGTTGCTGTAGGTAAGGTTCGCATGCAGCATTATAGATTGTTGTCTCGCCTTTTGCAAGTACGGCTGCCATCACCACATTTGCAGTTCCGGTAACAGAAGCTTCATCTAACAAAATATAAGCACCCTTAAGATTGCTGGCGTCAACATTAAAGAAGTTGGTTTTTTTATCGTAATTGAATTTGGCACCTAGCTTTTCAAACCCAAGAAAGTGGGTATCCAGACGTCTTCTCCCTATTTTGTCGCCACCAGGTTTAGGAATAGCCGCCTTCCCAAAACGTGCCAATAATGGGCCAACAATCATAATAGAACCCCTTAAACTACCTCCTTTTGCCCTGAATGCTTCTGACTGGAAAAAATCAAGATTAATCTTTGAAGCTTCGAAAGTGTAGGTATCCTGATTGATTCGTTCGACTTTGACGCCAAGATCTGCAACTAATTCGATGAGTTTATTAACATCTTTTATGTCCGGAATATTACTTATTGTAATTTTTTCTTCAGTTAATAGAACGGCAGAAATGATTTGTAATGCTTCATTTTTTGCTCCCTGAGGTATTATTTCCCCTTTTAATGGTTTACCACCAACAATTTCAAATGCATTCATCTTTACGGTGAAGGGTTTTAATGATTTTAGATAAAGCTAAAGAGCTAATTTACAAAAACTAGCATTCCTTAAATAAATTACTATCGAAATGGTTAATTAAAAATCGATCGGAAAAATCTTCAATGAAAATCGCTGCATGATAGAAAGCATCATAAAAAAAATGATTCTCAAAAACAATAAATCGATTTATATTTAAGTGTTTAATATCTTTTCCCACCGGGATTATTACTTCTTTGCCGATTTGATCCTGAATTATTTCTGTTGCTATTGTTCTGCCTTCCTTTATTCTGGTTCGTATTTCTTTGTCTCCCGGCACTTGGTGCTTGTCTGACATCTACTCGTTGCAAATTGACATTTTCTTCAAGTTGTAAAACGCCATTTGACATTTCACGTAAATCTTTGATGATGGTTTCATCAGCAACGCTATCCTTATTCCATGTAACGTAGGCCATTTTCATGAAATTTGCTATTGACTGAACCATTACTTGTGTCCGTTCAGGATCTTCAATACTTTTAGCCCTGCTGATCATCAGCTCCACTGTTTTACCGTAATGCTTGTATTTTATCCTTTGCTGAGGATATGACAAAGGAGCAGGCTTGAACCGGATGGCATCTTCAGAAGGTTTTGGGTATGGAGAATCCACGTCGATTTTAAAATCGGAAATAATGTGCAAGTGATCCCATAATTTATGTTTAAAATCAGCAACATCACGTAAATGGGGATTTAAAAAACCCATCAGATCTATGACTACCTGAGCATATCGATTACGTTCATCTTTAGTAGGCAGATCAACAATATATTTTACCATATTCTGAACATTACGTCCATATTCGGCCAGAATTAACTTTTTCCTAGTTGTATTATAATCAAATGTCATTGTAATTGGGTATTGGCGAGCGCTTAAATGTGTGGTTTATAAGCTCTGAATCGCGATTTTGAGTTTATTTTATAATTTTCAATTTAGCAAATTTCAGCAATAATTGCTTCTGTCCCAAATCTTTAAAAAATATAGTTGCTTTGATGTCGGGTTTATTGCCTTCCAAGTGTATTACTTTGCCAAAACCAAAGCGTTCATGTTCAACTTCCATGCCCATTTGTAAACCTGAAGTATCTGATGGAGCGAATCCTTCACTAGGCACATGTGCTTTGGGAAGTATGGAACTTGTCTTTGGAATGGATGCAGGTTTTGGCTTACTAAAGGTCTCTTTTTGTTGCCATGCCGATCTTTCGTCATCAAAAAGTGAATGACCTGAATTTTTAATCTGAGGCTTGAAGTCTAGTTCAAGATATCTTGCATCAATTTCTTCGATAAACCTGCTGGGTTCGCAACTTGTTAAAGTCCCCCATCGGTAGCGCGATGTAGCATAAGAAAGCATCAGTTTTTTACCTGCTCTGGTTATTGCAACATAAAATAGTCTGCGTTCTTCTTCCAGATCGGTACGCGAGCTCAATGACATTTGAGAAGGAAAGAGGTTCTCTTCTAATCCAACAACAAATACATTGTCGAACTCCAATCCTTTTGCAGAATGAATAGTCATTAGGGAAACGGTATCAGCATCAGGATTTTTGTCATTATCGTCATTGGTAAGCAAAGCTATATCCTGCATAAAAATATCCAGGCCTTTTTCTTCAATATCTTCACGTTCACTGAATTCTTTGATTCCATTCAGCAGTTCCTGAATATTTTCATATCTGCTGAGGCCTTCTACAGATTTATCAGAGTAAAGGTCTTTCAAAAGAGTTGAGTGCTGAGCGATATGCAGGGCTGTATCATAGGCAGAATGCGTTTTTGTCATCACCTGAAAACTTTGAATCAAAGTGGCGAAATTTGCAACGGAAGTTGAACTCCTTGAATCCAGATATTTCGGAGCATCACAGATAATTTCCCACATGCTCAGATTATACTGATCAGCTGCAATCATAATCCGTTCGATTGTTGTGTCTCCAATACCGCGACGCGGATAATTGATCACCCTTTTGATAGCCTCTTCATCGTTTGGATTGAAGGTAAGACGGAAGTAAGCAATGATATCTTTTATTTCTTTACGCTGATAAAAAGAAAGACCTCCGTAAATTTTATATGGAACATTTAATTTGCGCAGAGCTTCCTCCATCGCCCTGGATTGGGCATTTGTGCGATAAAGAATAGCAAAGTCATGATATTTTGAACCCTGTTGCGCTTGTTCCTGCATGATGGCTTCAGCTACAATTTTGCCCTCTTCATTATCGCTGAATGCTCTTGAGACTTTTATTTTATCTCCTTCTTCATTCTTAGAAAAGACTGATTTTTTAAGTTGATTTTTATTGTTTGCGATGATGCTATTTGCAACACTTACAATATTTTGGGTTGAGCGATAGTTTTGCTCCAATTTAAAAACCTTCAGGTCGGGGTAATCTTTTTCAAAATTCAGGATATTTTGAATATTAGCACCCCGAAAAGCATAAATACTTTGGGCATCATCTCCAACAACGCAGATATTTTCATTGTTTGCAGCTAACTTTTTAACAATCAGGTATTGTGAAAAATTGGTGTCCTGGTACTCATCAACCATTAAGTATTTAAATTTATTCTGGTATCTATAAAGTACTTCGGGATGTTCACGTAGCAGTACGTTTGTTTTAAACAACAGATCATCAAAATCCATGGCGCCAGCCTTAAAACAGCGCAGCGTATAAATTTGGTAGATTTCTCCTAAATTTCCACGCCCGGTTGAAAAGTCTTCTGCCTGAATATGTTCATTTTGCAGATACTCAGCAGGAGAAATTAGATTATTTTTTGAGGAGGAAATCCTGTTGTAAACAAAATTGGCATTATAAAGCTTATCATCTAATTGTTTTTCTTTGAGGATAGTCCGAATCAAACTTTTACTGTCATCGGTGTCATAGATCGTAAAATTGGAAGGATAACCGATTTTGGTGGCTTCAACCCTGAGTAGTTTTGCAAAAACAGAGTGAAAGGTTCCCATCCATATGTTTTTTGCTTCTGCGCCAACTACTTTCATTATACGCTCCCGCATTTCTTTTGCAGCCTTATTTGTAAATGTAAGTACCAGAATATTGAATGGGTCAACTCCTTTTTGGATGAGATGTGCTACACGATAAGTAATCACACGTGTTTTACCTGATCCTGCACCTGCAACAATCATCACTGGTCCTTCTATCTGTTCAACTGCAGCCCGCTGAGAAGGATTTAATCCGTCTAAATAATCCAAAATTTATTCCTGTTTTTGTCTGCTAAATTAAGAAAGAGATTTGAGATTAAGGTCTGGAATTACATACTTTTGCCCAAATAAGGGTTTTCAAAATGTATGTAATAATTGATCCATCCGAGAAAATGTTACCGAATCAGTCCTCATTCATAAACTTGATTTTAGAGGATTATTCAGGTTTTCATTGATGTTAATAATCTTATCATCAAGATCGTAAATACATTTCCCCATTTGTTCAATAAGTTCATCTTTTTCTATCAGATTATCCTGGTCTAAAAGCATGAGACCTTTCAATGTTGCAACAGGACTCCTAATCTGATGGGACAGGTGAAAGGAATATTCAGATAGCTTTTTATTCTTAACCTTAATATCTTTTGTGCGGTCTTCAATTATTTCTTCAAGATTCTGATTTATCATATCCAAATCATCTTTTTGTTTCGAAATTTCGAGATTTAGGCGACTTAATTCTTTGTTATTGACTGCAGACTTCCGGACAATTTTAATTAATAAGAAAATAACAAAAAACGCCATACTGGCGATTGCGATACTTGCCAGCAGGAATAATTGAGTGTTTTTCTGCCGTGCAATCGTAAGTTCATTTTCCTTTTGCTTTTCTATCTGATTATGCTGTGATTCAAGAAGACTAATTTTATCAGATATGTTGTTAGCGTACCCCGCACTGTCTGCGCGATAAGCTTTTCGTAGATAAGTTAATGCCTTAAAATAGTTTTTGCGTTTACTTTCAAGTTCGAAAGAGGTTAGTGTGTAGTTATTTATAAGTTTTGAATCCTGCAGTAGTTCAGAATACTGTAAACCCTCATTAATAGTTTTTTCCGCTTCTTCAAATCTGTTTTGTGCAATATGCACAGAACTGAGAGTTAAATTTATAGCTGCAATAGAGTTGTTTAATTTTTCTTGTTTTGATTTCTTAAGTGCTATTACCAAATGATCCTCTGCACTTTTAAAATCCCTGAGATTCAGGTACAGAACTCCTAAATTTTGATGACTTTGAACTATCCCTACTTTATTGTCCAGAATTTCAAACATTGAAAGACTCTCCTGGTAATTTGTTAATGCTTTCGAGTAATTTTTTCTTTTTTGATATCCAGTTCCAATGTTTAATTTGAGACCTGCCACTAAATCTTTGATATTTAATTTTGTCGCAATTGTTAATGATTTTTTAAAGTTCTCGAAGGATTTATTGTAATCGATGTCGCGATAAAGATTACCGATGTTATTATAAACCTTTGCCTCACCCTCCAGATTTTTGTTTCTTTTAAAATAACTCAGGGCATTCAAATAATTTTCAATTGCTGTGTCAATAGAATTTTTGTAGCTGTTTCCAACTCCGATTACACGATAGGATTCGCCAATTCCATTGAGGTAATTGATTTTTAATGCTAGTTTGAGTGCTTTGTTAGCTTCAGAAATTGTGATGCCCGGATTAATCAAACGCGATCTAAAGGCCTGAGAATTTAGCTGAACAACTGTTGTAGTATCAGAAATCTTCTTAAAATCTATGTAACCTTTTTGATTATTTGGCGTATAAGTGAAAAAAATTATAAATAATAAGATATGGTTCAACATTTTCACCTCCGTATTTAGGAGTAAGTTTAAAAAAAAATAAACAATTACGGGCAGCGTTTATTTTTTATTTTATCCCCTTTTTAGCCCCGTAGCGTTAAGAATAAAAAATAATTTAACAACACAATTAATCCCAAAATCATGAAAAAATTATTATTAAGAGTGACTGTTCTAGTAACAGTATTATTAAGCGCCTGTGAAAAAGATGAACTGGCAGTGCCGTCTGAAAAATCATTGATCAAGTCTTAAAAAGGCGTTAAATGTCGTGGATGTGGTGATTGGGATCTTGTACAGCCTCTCTCAGCGACCACCAGTAAACCATAGTATTATCAATTCCGCAGATAAAGTATCTGCAGGTATTATACCTTAAGGAAAAAAGAGAGAGGAAAATCAATCATTAATTGACTATTCTGACTGAAAACAAAGTGTTTATCAGTTTCACCAAAAAATTAACAATACAAAAAATTATTAATCAGACCTGATAAATTTCAGGCACAAAAAATTAATTATCATGAAAAAAGTGATCATATCATTATCAGTAGCAGGTTTTATATCATTAGGGTTTACAAT